>JAYUSJ010000139.1:0-20179 GCA_043755735.1 Verrucomicrobiaceae bacterium
GCGGCGTGCATCCTGCCGCCGCCTTGCAAACGCGAAGCGCCAGTCTGTTTCCCCGCGCCCCATCTGCGCGCGAATGCAATCCATTTGGCGCTCCGCGTAAGAAGGCGGCGGCTGGAAGCACGCCGCTCCATGACGCGGGTTCGCCCGGCGCGCCGTACTGCTGAGGGAAGGGGCAAATGGGCGAATCTTCTCTGGAAACCACGTTGCGGAAAGGCGCGCATCGCGTGGCGCGGTAGTGCTGCTGATTCTTCACCGTCCTGCGGCGGCGGTGGCGGCGTACGGGCACGGCGCGCGCAGCCGGCTGGCTCCGGGGCACGAGCTTTTGGCTTCCATCCCGCGGCCTTGGGGGAAAAAGAAAGTGTTCAAGGGGTAAGGGCTCGGGCAGCGTGGCGACGAGTTTATGCAATACGTTTTGATCATTCATGAGGTGGCCGATTATGCGGCGTGGAAGCAGGTCTTTGATGGGGCGGCGGGGATTCGCAAGGAGGCGGGGGAGCGATCCTTTCAGGTGCTGCGCTACGAGAACGATGGGAACCGGATCGTTCATTTTTCCGCGTGGACTTCCATCGCGGATGCGCGCCGTTTTTTCGAGTCGCCGCGGCTCGTGCAAATCCGCAAGGACGCCGGGGTGAAGGCGCCGGAGTTCATTTATCTGGAGTCGATCGAATCCGGGGAGTTGTGAGGTTTTTAGGGACTTAAAGGACGGAAGGGACGGAAGGGACGCGGTCCTTTTTGTCTCTTTGGTTCCTTTGGTCCTTCGCTCTCAGTAAAGTTCCACGGGGCTCCGCTTCCCGTCTTCGGGGCTGCGGTGGGCGGCGGCTTCGGCGCCGAGTGTGGCGATGCGGAGGTAGCGCACTTCGTCGTCGCGGCGGCAAAATTCGGATTCGCTCCACGGCTCGGGCGGCGAGAGCTTCGCTTTGAATGCGGCCATGTTGGCGAGGGCGCGGTCGAGCTCGGGCGCGGCGACGCCGGAGAGGTAGCCGTGCGCTTTTTCCACCATCTCGACGCGGTGGCAGATCATGGCGAGGTCGTTGCCGGCGGTGATGGCGCGGTGGATGACTTCCTCCATGCCGCTGTCGCCGGTGCCGTAGGGGTTGAGGATGGCGCCCATGTCGAGGTCGTCGGTCATGACGAGCCCGTTGAAACCGTGTTCGCCGCGGAGGAGGTCGGTGATGACGCGGCGGGAGAGTGAGGTGGGCACGCCGGTGTCGTCGAGCGCGGGATAAAAGGCGTGGCCAATCATCATGGAATCGACGGGGCTGGGGCTGCCGGGCGCGGCGAAGTGCTTGAAGACGGCGAGTTCATTTGCGTCGAGCTCTTCGCGCGAAAACGGGACGGTGGGGAGCTCGTGATGCGCGTCGGCAGGGCAGCGCGAGTAGCCGGGGAAGTGCTTGCCGCACGATAGGACGCCGGCGGCGCGCAATGCGTCGTTGAAGCAAGCTGCGTTGCGGATGACGTGGGCGGCGTCGTTGCCGTAGCAACGTCCGCGAAGGGAGTTGTCGGCTTCGTCGTCGAACGAGATGTCGAGTACGGGACAGAGGTCCAGATTGAACCCGAACATGCGGAGCAATCGCGCGGTGATGCGCCCGTGGTCTGCGATGAGCTCGGGGTCGTTTTTGTCGCGAAGCTGGTTGGCGTTCGGGGGTTCGTTGCCGATGAGCTTGAGCCTGGAGACGCGGCCGCCTTCTTGATCGATGGTGATGATCGGCGGCGTCTCCGAGAGGTCGCGGAGGTCGTCGCAGAGCTTGCGGAGCTGCGCGGGCGACTTGATGTTGCGCCCGAAGAGGATGAAGGCGCCGGGCTGAATGCGACGGAAGGTTTCCGCCGTGTGTGCATCAAGTGCAAGACCGGGAACGCCGGTCATCAATAACTGTCCAAGATTTGTTCCCATAAAACGAGAGATGCCGGAAATCCTGCGCCGCTCCAACAAAAGAAACGGACGCCTGTCGATTCATTGATCTGCTGGAGCGATTGCGAGAACCTTGATATGCCGGTCGGGGAAATCCACCCAGTAATGGATCGAGTAACCCGCTACGATGCTGATTTCAACCCGACGTCCGATTTGATCGTGTTCGTGGTAATCCGAGAGTTGTTCGGGTGCCGACCGCAGCGCGATAAAATGATCGATGAGTCGCATTCGGGTCTTTCTTGGCAAGGAGTCCAAAAGCGCAACCGCCTCGATGTCGATCAGCAGCCGATAAACCATGCCCTGCGTTTATTCCGCGTGCCGTTGCCGCAAATCATCAATATCAACCCAATGAGACGCGTCCTTGTCGTCAATTTTTTGCGCCAGCGTTTGCCGGAAGTATTCGTCTCGAACGGTCTTCTGGGAAATGAGGAATGCAATCAACTCCCGTTGTTCCACGGCAGGTAAATTTGTTGCCTCATCTTTGAGTTGTTTCAGCGACATGTGACGGAAGCTATCGAAGGAGCCGAAACTGTCAAACACCCGGCCCGAAAATGTGCGTCGGGAACATGGGTTACTTTTTCCCTTTTGGGTCGAGGTTTGCCTCCATGTCTTCCGGCGTGAGTTTGCTGGCGACACCGCCGGCGGGAACTTCTGCTTTTGCGCTCCAAACGATCGCATTGAGGACGAGCTTGCGCTGGTCTTCGTTGGCCCATCCGGAATGGAAATGTCCGCCGGTGAAGCCGAAGCCGCGTCCGCCGTCTTCCCGCTCGACGGCCCATGCGACGTGCTGCGGGAGTTTGAGCTCGAGGACGGCTTTTTTCTGCTCGGGGTTGCCAGCGTGCGGGCCGTCGCCGCGCTTGGTGGTCTCGTCCGGCGCGATTGCGCTGAGGATGGGGGTGACGCCCTGCATGTTTTTGCGGAAGCGCATGTGGTAGTACCATTCGTCGGTGGTGCTGAAGGGTTTTACGCCGTCGCTGATCGCGTGTTTTGGAAATGCGGAGAAGTCGGCTTTCCAGTGCGGGTTCACGCTCCACCATTGCTCGAAGTATCCGCCGAGCCAGTTGAGGAATTCGGACGAGCCTTTGCCGACGGAGCCGCGGTCCGGCGGCGGTGTGGGCTTGGTGGCCTTGCCGTCCGGGCCGGGGGCGGCGTCGGGCCAGTTGGAGTTTTGGTAGGCGGGCTCGACGGCGTAGTGGAGACAGACGAAGCCGCAGCCGCGCTTCATTTCCTTATCGAGTTGCTGAAGACGATCGCTGGCTACGGCGGGATGGCCGCCACCGCCGTCGGAATAGATGAGGATGGTGTGGGCAGCGGCCATTTCTTCGGGCGTGGGCCACTGGGCGTTGAGCTTCACTTTCACCGATACGCGGTCCGCGGCGCCTTGTTCGAGGCACTTGGCGAGGAGTTGGACGCCGGCGTTGTGCTCATGCTGGCCGGGGCCGTGCGATGGACGCCCGGCGATCATGAGGATGTTCTTTTTATCGGCGGCGAAGCCGAGGGTGGTGATGAAGAGTGAGAGCAGAAAGGTAAGTTTCATGCGCTCCAGATGCAGAATTCACGGCGCGAGTGCAAGCTCCGCGTGGCTCCAATATAATAGGCGCTTACCGCTCGCGTCGTTCGGCCTGGAGTTGCCCGCATCCCGCAGCGACATCGATCCCGCGCCGCTGGCGGATGGTGCTTGGGATTCCCGACTGTTGCAGGGTGTGTTGGAATTCCGCTGCGGCTTGGGTGGCGGTGGCGATTCCCTCGAAGCCCTGCGTGGGATTGAGCGGGATGAGGTTCACGTGCGCACGTATTCCGTCGAGAAGCGCGGCGACGCGGCGCGCGGTTTCCACGGAGTCGTTTTTCCCTGCAATGAGGGTCCAGCCGAAAAAGATCTTCGCATCCATGACTTCGCTGTAGTGCCGGCAAGCCGCGATGAGCTCGGCGAGAGGCCAGCGTTTGCTGACGGGGACGAGCGCGGCGCGTTCTTCTTCCGTCGCGCCGTGGAGGCTTACGGCGAGGCTGTAAGGACGGCGCTCCTCCGCGAGCCGCAAGATTCCCGGCACGACGCCGACGGTGCTCACGGTGATGCGCGATGGACCGATGTTGATGCCGCCGGTGTCGGAGATGATTTCCAAGGCGGTCATCACGGCGTCGTAGTTGTGCAGCGGCTCGCCCATTCCCATGAGCACGAGATTGCGGAGCCGCGTGCCGCTTTCCGCGAGTGCGCGGTTTGCATGCAAGACTTGCGCGACGATTTCGCCGGGGCGGAGATGCCGGACAAATCCCATCTGCCCCGTCGCGCAGAACACGCAGCCCATCGCGCATCCCGCCTGTGTGCTGACACACGCGGTGTGCCGGCCCCGGTAGCCCATCAGGACGGTCTCGATGGTTTGCCCGTCGTCGAGCGTGAGGAGGAACTTGCGCGTCAAGCCGTCCGAACTCGCCGTGTCCGCGGCGACTGCGGGGATTTCGAGCCGCATTCGTTTTTCCTCCACCCAGCGCCGAAGCGGAGGCGCGAACTCGCCGCATGTCCCGAGGTCGCCCATCGCCCGCCGGTGGACCGCGCCCCAAAGCGCTTTCGTGTGAATCGGGCGCAAGCCGTCCTCGACCAGCGCGCGTTCGAGCGCTGGAAAAGGAAGATCGAGAAGATTGCCGACGGTGTTCAACAAGCCGGAGTGTAATGCGCAAAACCGGCGCGCGCGGCAAAAACTTTCATCGGGCCTTTGATGAACAAAGGATTGGCAGAGCAGCGCGGGCTGCTATGGACGCGTCGAATGAAACTCACATCCTTCCTTTTCCTTGCCGTCACACTTCCCGCGCTCGCCGATGCCTCGAAGGATTTCGAGATCCGCAAGAATATCGACTACGCTGGCACGAAGAACCCCCGGCAAATGTTGGATCTTTTCCTGCCGTTGAAGAAGGCGGATAAGCCCCGCCCGCTGCTCGTTTACATCCACGGCGGAGCTTGGGAGTCCGGCTCGAAAAACGATGCAGGCGTCCTTCCGCCGCTCATCACGGACGGAAACTACATCGCGGCATCCGTCGGCTATCGTCTCACGAATCAAGCGCACTGGCCCGCGCAGATTCACGATTGCAAGGCAGCCATCCGCTGGCTGCGCGCGAATTCAGCAGAATACGGGATCGATCCCGAGCGGATCGCGGTTTACGGGATTTCTGCGGGCGGACATTTAGTGAGTCTGCTCGGAACGACCACGGGTGACGGGCCCAAGGAGCTCGAAGGCGACATCGGCGCAAACGTGGGAGTTTCCACGAAAGTGGCGTGCGTGATCAATTTCTGTGGTCCGTGTGATTTCATGACGTTTGCGGGCAAAGGCAGCCCGTTCAGCGTGGAAGCGCCCGGGACCGCGATTACGAAACTACTCGGCGGCCCTCTCAGCGCGAACAAGGAAGCCGCCGTCGCGGCCTCGCCGGTGACTCACATCACGAAGAACGATCCGCCCTTTCTCCACATCCACGGAACAAAGGACCCGCTCGTGCCCTACGATCAGGCCAGGCAATTCGACGCGGCGCTGGAAAAGGCGGGCGTCCCGAGCACGCTCCTCACCGGAACCAACGGCTCGCACGTGTTTTTCTCCGCAGAACTGATCGGGCACATGAAGACTTTCCTCGCGCATCATTTGCTCGGCGAGAGCAAGGATGCGCCTGAGGGACCGGTGGCGATCAAGTAACCGGCGTCGAATCGGCACCCCGGAATTAGAATTCGACATTCGGAGAGGTCTCGGCGCAGAATTTGCGACATTGATGAATCGAAGGTTGCGCGATTTGCGCCATCCCGTAACATCGCGGTGTCGTTTTGGACTCACAGGTCTTGAACTTCGTCACTTTTACCGAAACTACTGCTTCTTCTATGGCTACTTCTGCAAAATCCACGGACATTTCCAAGCCGGACTTCGACAAGGCTCCCATCAATGCTCGCCTCTCTCCGGAGCAGAAAATCAAGCTGCTCACCGGCATGGTGCGCATCCGCTGCTTTGAGAACGAGTCGGTGCGTCAGTATTCGCAGAGCAAAATGGGCGGCTTTCTCCACGTCTATAATGGGCAGGAGGCTATCGCGACGGGCTGCACTTCCCTGATGGGCGACGACGACCACGTCATCACAGCCTACCGTAACCACGGGCACGCGCTCGCAGTCGGGATGAGTATGAACGAGTGCATGGCTGAACTCTACGGCAAAGCCACGGGCTGCTCGAAGGGCAAAGGCGGCTCGATGCACTTTTTCGCGCCGGACAAAAATTACTGGGGCGGACACGGCATCGTCGGCGGGCAAACGCCGCTCGGCCTCGGGCTCGCTTACGCGCTGAAATACAAAGGAGTGAAGGGTGCGGCGATGTGTTTCATGGGCGATGGTGCCGTGAACCAAGGCTGTCTTTACGAAAGCCTGAACATGGCGTCGCTTTTCAATCTGCCTGTCATTTATATCATCGAAAACAACGGCTACAGCATGGGCACGAGCTTGGAGCGCAGCAGCGCATTTAAGAGCTGCCTCGCCGAGCGTGCGGCGGGCTTTAATATCGAGTGGGCGCAATGCGCGGGCACCGACATCTACGAAGTCCGCGACAGTGTGCAGACCGCCTTGGACCGCGCACACAACGAGAGTCGCCCGACGATGCTGGAGATCGACACTTACCGCTACTACGGACATTCCGTCGCCGACGCGAAGCACAACACCGTCGGAGGCTACCGTGAGCGTGAGGAGATTGATTTTTACAAAAAGAACCACGACCCGATTAACGTCTTCAAAGGCAAGCTCATCGCCGAAGGAGTGCTGACGGAAGAGCAATTCGAAACGCTCGAAGATGGGATCAAAGCCGAAGCCACCCAAAGCGCCGTCTTCGCCGACGAAAGCCCGTATCCCGAAGTTTCCAGCATCATGGAAGACGTTTACTACGAAGTGGACCGCCAGACGGAAGCAGGGCGGACTGGGAAGCATTTTTTCAACGACTGATGAAAGTCGAAACTGAACGCGAAACTGATGGTCGCTGGATCGCCGAAATTCCAGCAATTCCCGGCGTGATGGCATACGGCGAAAGTAAGGACGAAGCTGTGGCAAACGTCGAGGCGCTGGCTTTAGAAATTCAGGAAGAACGTCGAGACTGGTTCCAACTTGCGGCATACGGACTAGGCCGGGCCTACGGAGAAAATGAGCCAGAATACACCGAGGCGGATTTCGTGAAGGAGTGAAAGTCCGTGACGCAATCAAACTCATTGAAGGAGACGGGTGGTTTCTCGTCAGAACCAAAGGAAGTCACCGCCAGTTTAAACACGAAAGCAAACCCGGACTTATCACCGTTGCTGGGCATCCATCGGAAGAAGTGCCAAAAGGAACTTTGAACAGTATATTAAAACAAGCGGGTCTGAAGGGCTCCTGAAACTCAAATGCGCTACACAGTCGTCATCGAAGAAGGAAATGAAGGATTCGGAGCATACGTGCCGGACCTTCCCGGCTGCGTAGCTGTCGCGGGGACACGGGCTGAAGTTGTTCAAATGATTCACGAAGCGATCGAGTTTCACATCGAAGGAATGCGGGAGGAAGGAATGGCAATTCCCGCACCGCACTCAACTGCCGAACTCGTGGAAGTCGAGTAGCACCATGAAACGTCTCAGATTCATTTCGACCACAGTCTTAACCGTTTGCCTTTTTGCACACGCGGCTCGTTCAAATGTTGTGGAAGAGCTTACCAAAGATCAGCGAATCGCGGAGTTCGCGAAAATGCCTGTCGCTGAAAGGCAGAAGCCGGGGTTCTTTACAATGAAGTTGGTCGCCAAGGATTCCGCCGAGCGTGTTGCTGCGGAGCATGATCGTTCAAAAATCAAACTGGCGGAGAATGAGGAAATCTTGGTTCTCAACGAAACGAAGAACGGTAAACGCACGAGGGAGTTGCTGATCGTTAATAAAAGCTCACGGATTAACCGGACACATATTTCCGATTGCTTTGTGGTTTTCGGGCAAGATGGAGTGGAGCTTTCAATTAAATTCACTGAAGTGGGCAGCAGGCTGTTTGGTGACGTGACCACCGATGCGGGGGGACAACGATTGGCGATGATCGTCGGTGGATCATTCGTTTTGTCCGCGCCTCATATCAACGAGCCGATTCTTTTCGGCTCTGCCGTTATCAGTGCTAAGGACTTCACAGAGAAAGATGCTGCTTCAATCGCATCACTTTTCGTCGAGCCCGAATCCGTCAAAGCAAAGTAATTCTCTCAACTCTCATCTAAAACTATGGCACTTATCGAATACCGCGACGCACTGAACCAAGCCTTTGACGAAGAACTAGCGCGCGATGAAAATGTCGTCCTTATGGGCGAGGAAGTCGCGCAGTATGACGGCGCTTACAAGGTCACCAAAGGCCTGTGGAAAAAATGGGGCGACAAGCGCGTGATGGATACGCCGATCTCGGAAGCGGCATTCATCGGCATGGGCATCGGCGCTTCAATGCTCGGCATCCGTCCTGTCATGGAGCTGATGTTCTGGAGCTTTGCCACGGTCGCGTGGGACCAAATCATCAACAACGCGGCGCAAGTCCGTTACATGAGCGGCGGTCTGATTAACTGCCCCATCGTCATCCGCGGCCCCGCAAACGGCGGCACGAACGTCGGCGCGACGCACTCGCACACGCATGAGAATTTTCTGGCGAATGTCCCCGGCCTCAAGGTCGTCTGCCCGGCAACGGCGTATGACGCGAAGGGTCTGATGAAGACCGCCATCCGCGATAATGACCCCGTGATGTTCATGGAGAACACGCTCCTTTACGGGGAGAAATGGGAAGTGCCAGACGAAGAATACCTCATCCCGCTCGGCAAGGCCGACGTGAAGCGCGAAGGCACCGACATCTCGCTCATCGCACACGGACGCGCCGCGCTCACCGCTCTCCGCGCCGCAGAAATCCTGGCTGCCGAGCACAACATCAACGCCGAAGTCATCGACCTCCGCAGCATCCGCCCGCTCGACGAAGAGACGATCCTCGCCAGCGTTCGCAAGACGCATCGTGCGGTCCTCATCGAGGAAAACAAGCCGTTCTGCGGCGTCGGCGCGCAGATTTCCAGCATCCTCATGGAAAAATGCTTCGACGATCTCGATGCGCCGGTTCTCCGAATCAGCTCCATCGACGCACCTGCGATTTACTCGCCGGAGCTGGAGAAAAAGCAGCTCCCGCGTCCGCTCGATATCGTGAATCGCGTCCTCAGCATTTGCTAATGCGCTGGCTTGCCGCGCTCGTATTCGCAGGTTCCGCGATTGCCGGGGACATCGCGACTTCGTCGGTGAATGGCGATGCCGTGGTGACTTGGAATGGCGCGGTAGTCTGGCAGGGGCGTACGCAAAACGCCCTTCGTGCTGCGGCGATTACGACGAACGGTCGCGAGATTGCGGCTGCGTTTGATGGTGAGAAAACAGTGTGGGAGAGCGAGCCCGGCGTGGGGCTCACGGTACGAAATGGCAGTCCCGAGTTGAAGATTCCTGCGGTTCCGCCGAACGGGCCGGTCGCGGGGAAGGGTGTGATTACCCGATTAGTCAATGGAGAGACGATTCTGGTCTGGCGCGGGCAGGAGGTCTGGCGCGGAACAACAAGCGCGCTCGTGAAGTCGAAATCCCGCGCTTTGAACGGAGCGGAAATCGCCGCCGCATTTGATGGCGCAAAGATGATTTGGGAAAGTGAACCGGGTGCTGCCGAGCGGCTGAGATAGACGTTTGGACTTTGTTTTCTGCCCGTATGGGATACGCTCCTCCACCCGTTTGCCGAAAAGTAATTGCAGCTTGCGTCCTCATGGTATCGCAGGTGCTAAGTTCTACAGCCCAATGATGTGTCCAAACATACCGAGCTTTAGTCGGTGGAGTGCGAAGTCCCGATGACAATCGCGCTGAGCTTCCTCGTGTTCGGATTCTTGATTTCGGTGCTCACTACACCGTGGGTCATCCGCATTGCGCATCAGGGAATCGGAATGGACGCGCCGACGGAAGGTCGCAAGAATCAGGAGAAGCCTGTGCCGCGGCTCGGCGGAATGCCCATCATGCTGGCGCTTTCGCTCGCATTGATTCTCATCCTTTTGCAGGAGCAGGATAAGGCGTCAGATTGGTTCCCGATTCTCGTCGGCTCCGTCCTGATGTATGCGCTCGGATTGTGTGACGACATCAAGCCCATCGGTGCGAAGAAAAAGCTGATCGGGCAAATCGCGATTGCGTCCTTGGTTTACAGTCTCGGGCTGAGCATCGACAAATTCTCCATTCCGCAAATCGGGCAAATCGAGCTTGGCGGATGGAGCGCGCCAGTGACGATTTTCTGGCTCATCGCGATTCCAAATATCGTCAATCTCATCGACGGGTTCGACGGACTTGCGGGCGGGTTGGGGCTTTTCATGGCGCTTACAATGGGCGTCGTGGGTTATCATTCCCAACACCTCGCGTTGACGTGGTTCTCGTTTACGCTGGCCGGGACGCTGCTCGGTTTCCTCGTCTATAATTTTCCACCTGCGAAAATCTATCTCGGTGACGGCGGCGCATATCTCATCGGATTTGTCATCGGGTCGCTTTCCATTTCCAGCGCGCACAAAGGTTCTGTGGCGGCGGGGCTGGTGGTGACGGTGGTCGGCCTTGGGCTACCGATTTTGGATACTAGTTTCGCGCTGCTGCGGCGGGCATTCCGCGGGTTCCCATTGTTTCATGCGGACGATGATCATTTCCACCATCGGCTGGAGCGGTTGGGGTTTTCGAAAGGGCGAATCCTGCTCGGTCTCTATTCGATCTGCGCCGTGCTGTCGGTGATTGGGTTGATGGTTGTTTGGAACCAGGACCCGACCATTCCGCTCGTCGTGGGTCTCGGGGTTTTCTTCCTGCTCGCGCTCGCAGTCATCCGGCACTTTCACCGCGTGAAAACATGGGGCGATGCGCACCGGAAAGTCGCGCGCGTCCTAAGTCGCCGCGCCGAGAATCGTTATGCGCTCCTGCAAGCAAAGGTGCTCGTCATCGAAATAGAACGGTGTGATTCGGCCGAGGAATTCTGGGCCGTCTTTAACGATACCATGCGGAGGGTAGGATTTGTGGAGGAAGGCGAGGTGCTTGACGAAATCCGAATCGAAATCAAACATAACGGAACCAAGCCGTGGGTGCTGCACGCCCCCCGGCGCGAAGGGACGGCTGTCGAGTGGAAACGGATCGCGGAGGTCTTTCGTCCCGTCTTTGTCTCGGCGCGCGATAAATGGAAGCGGCAATAACAAACGACCCTGATACGAAGGGAATTCATGGATACACCAACTCCACCAGACGATAGCAGACCGCGCTCCGGCGAACGTCGCGTTCGCAAAAGGCGCAGCGTGCCTTTGATTCCGCCGGGAGCGATTGCACGATGGGCTCCGATCGTTGTGTTTACGCTGCTCACGATCCTTTCGCCGCTCCTTTTTGGCTCGGCAGATCGCATCGTGCAGGTGGGGCTTCTCGTTCTATTTGCGGTCGGGATTCTTCTTCGTCCGCCATCATTGATCCCGTTGAGTCAGCGGGCCAATTTCATCATCGTCGCGCTGCTCGGAGTCCTGCTGCTCAAGGAATTCGCGCCGTGGCAATGGTTCGGCGATGCACAGTGGAGAAAGGTCTTCTCTTCCGAGATGGGAGTAAAGTTGCCGTCAGCCCACAACCCGGAACCCCAGCGGGCGCTCGATGCGTTGCTCGCTGGAATCGTGGGTCTGGTGTGGTTCCAATGGGCGCGGACGCTTGCCTCGGAACGCGGCACACGTCGCGTGCTGGGCTGGGCTCTCTTCGGCGCGGGTGCCATCGTTGCGTTGGTGTGCTTTGCCATGGGTCGGCGCGAAGTCGATGCCGGGGGCGGTATGATCTACGGCTTTCGCTCTACGACGAGTTGGAGCGGATGGGGTCCGTTTCCCAATAAGAATCACACTGCGTGCTTTCTCGCGATGTCGTTTCTGGTCGGAGTCGGTTGCGTCGCGTGGGCGGCATTGAAGCGACGGTATGCGCTCCTTGTGACCGGTTCACTAGGACTTGCACTCATCGGCGGCGCGCTTCTCGCCAGCCAGTCGCGAGGTGGCCTCGCTGTGGCGCTGGGCGTTGGGCTGGCTGTATTCGCAACGTTCGTTCTTGTTCGATTTTTCAGTCTGCGCACGCTGGTGATCGTGCTCACCGCAGGAACACTTTTGCTCACGGGCGTGCTTCTGTTTGGAGGCGATGTGGTGGCGCGGTTTCAGTCGCACGAGGCGGGCGGGGTTTCCAACAATCAGCGTGTGGCGATTTGGGAGGACACGATCTCCATGTGGAAGGATGCCCCGCTTTTTGGCCACGGGCTTGAGACTTTTCCGCGGCTGTTCCCGATCTACCAGACGGTGAATTTGGACGGAGCTTTCGCTCCACATCCGGAAAGTTCGTGGCTCGAGTGGATGGCTGAAGTGGGAATCGTCCCGCTACTCGTCGCCGCCGCCGCCCTTGGTGTTTTCGTGGTCACCAATGTTCGAGGAGTTCTCGTGCGACGCGGCGGCTACTTTATCAGCATCGGCGCGCTGGCCGGGTTTGCGGGATTTCTTGCCCACTGTGCCGTCGATGTCCCCGGACATCGCTGGGGTACCGCGATTTTCGCACTCGCGCTTCTGGCGGTTGCGTCCCCGGTCCGAAGCCCCGACGAGCATGTCCCTCCATCCTCGCGACTGAGCGCCGCAGTGCCGGTTGCGGTGGCCGCATTCTGGGTGCTCCCATTTCTGGGCTCCGGCCCAATCTGGTCGCCGGTGGAGCCGCTCATTATGGGAGAGCGCGAAAGTGCATACGCCGCCCGCCGTGCCGGAGCGAAAGCCCGTCCGACGCTGGAGGAATGGCAGGCACTGGCCGCATACTTCCCGCTCGATTGGGAGGTGCAGCAGAGCACGGCACGTCGCGAGTTGGAGAACCAAATCCCGCTCATGCGAGCCCGCCGGCCGGTAAACCCGCAGTGGCAGTGGCGCTTTGAGGTCGTCTCCCGACTCACTCCGAGTCTCTATCGTGAATCCATGCAGGCTGCGTACGACGCCGCGCCGGCATCAAAGGGCCTCGCCATCGGTTACTGGCAGCAAGCAGTGGATAAAGCGCAGTTTGCAAAGACGGACATTTTTCGCATCGCCATCGCCGAGACCCGGACATTCCCCACAGCCACCGGGTTGTGGGACACGTTCTGTGCGGAAAGACCGGAGCTTCTGCTCACCTACGCATCCTTGCTCGTGGAGTCACTTCGTCGCCCCATCGAAGAGTCCCGTCAGGAATTCGATCTCTGGTGGGAGCAGCGCGCACTTACCGCAGAGCTCACCCAAGAAGAGCGCATTACTTTCAACCGATGTGGTAACTACTGGGCCAGCCTGGAGCAGGTGGAATTGTGGATCAAACGGCACGGTGCCCGCCGCAAGCTCGACTATCGGCACTGGGCCGCGCTTCTCCACAAACTGGGGGATGACTCGCGGGCATGGAATATTCTGAGCGGTATCGAAAAGGAGTCCAAGCCCATTGAACTTCCGCTTGGTGGAACCATCGCCTCGGCCCGCGATCTATTGATCAATGCACCGGACAACTTCAGCAACATTGCCGGTCTTGTGAGCGCGCTCGAAAAAGCCGGCGAAACCGCCGAGGCCCGGCAGATCGTCCTCAGTACCGCCCGACGCCCTAACGCTCCAATATGGTTCCGAAACAAGTCCGCTTTCGCTCTCGCAGCCGAGGGGAAGAAAACGGCGGCAGTCGAGCTCTTGCTCCGGTAGTCCCGGTCCGTCCTAAAGCTTGCCGAGCATGTCGAAGATCGCGCCGAATTTTGCGGCTGCTTTTTCCTCGGCGACCGGGGCGTTAAGGATCGTCCCAACGTCGAGGTGCTCAATGAGTTCGGGGTTGAGCTCTTTTAAAAAGCTGCTGGAAATACACGGCGAGGCGCTTCCGTATTTCATGCGCTGCCGGCACCAAGTGAGCGAAAGCGTGCGCTGTGCGCGCGTGATTCCGACGTAGAGCAGCCGGCGTTCTTCGTCCACGGTGCCTTCGAGTTTGGAGCGGTCGTGCGGGATGACGCCTTCTTCGACGCCCATGAGGTAAACGTGCGGAAATTCGAGGCCCTTGCTTGCGTGGAGGGTGATGAGGGTGACGCCGCCCTGGTCGTCTTCCTTGTCTTCGTCGCGTTCCTGGCGGAGCATCATTTCATCCAGAAATCCTTGCAGGCCCTTGTCGCTGCGGCCTTCGAAAAGCTCAAAACTGGTAAGGATTTCGCGGACGCTTTTTTCACGATCCATCCATTCTTCGGGCGTTTTGCAGGTGCGCTGAAGATCGGCGAGGTAGCCGCTTTCTTCGATGAGTTTGCGAAGAACGGAGGGCTGGTTGGAAAGCGGCTCGTGGAGCTTGGTTTCGTGCTCGTCGAGAAAGGCGGCGAACTTCTCGATGGCGTTCTGCGTGGCGGGGCGGAGGGCACCAAGAAAGCGATCATCGCGGAGGGCTTTGAAGACTGAAGTGCGGGTGTGGATGCTGTATTCCGTAGCCTTCTCGACGGTGGTGTCGGAGATGCCCCGGGCGGGCGTGTTGATGATGCGAAGAAGGGCGACGTCGTCATCGACGTTGAGCAGGCACGAAGCGTAGGCGAGGACGTCTTTGACTTCGCGGCGATCGAAAAAGCTTTTGCCGCCGATGATACGATAAGGGACGCGGAGGCGGCGGAGGTTTTCTTCGAGCTGACGGCTCTGCGCGTTCATGCGGAAGAGGATCGCGAAGTCTTCCCACTTTTGATTCTCGGCGGTTTTGCGGGCGTTGATTTCTTCGGTGATGAATTCGGCTTCCTGCCGGTCATCGGGCATGGCGATGATTTTGACTTTCTCGCCGCCTTCTTTCGCGCTCCACAGATTCTTCGGGCGGCGGCGCGGGTTGTTTTTGATGAGCGAGTTCGCCGTGCCGAGAATGAAGTTGGTGGAGCGGTAGTTTTGCTCGAGTTTGACGACGGTCGGCGTGGGGAAGTGGGCCTCGAATTCGAGGATGTTGGTCACATCTGCACCGCGCCAGCCGTAGATCGACTGGTCGTCGTCGCCCACGACTGCGACGTTCGGGCGCATCCCGGCAAATTCCGGGGAAGCCGGATGCGGCTTGGCGAGGAGCGAGACGAGGTCGAGTTGGAGACGGTTCGTGTCTTGAAATTCGTCCACCATGAGGTAGCGGAATCGGCGGTGCCAGCGTTCCTGGACGGGCAGGTGATCGTTGAGGAGTTTTACGGTGAGGAGAAGCAGGTCGTCGAAATCGACCGCGTTGAGCGTTTTGAGTTCGGCGTTGTAGCGCAGGAAGACGGCACCGAGCAGGGTCTTGTCATCCTGCGGTTCGCGCCAGCCGTTGTTCTTCGCTTTGCTGATGGCGTTTTTCGCGGCGTGCGGGTCGAGTTTTTCGTCCTTGGATGCCGTGCGAGTGATGATCTTTTTGATGAGACCCATCTGGTCGCCCTCGTCGTAAATCGAGAAGTTCTTTTTGTAGCCGAGGGCTTCGATGTCCTGCCGCAAGATGCGCACGCAAAGGGCGTGGAAGGTGGACATGGTGACTTTTTTTGCCTGCTCTTCCGGGACAAGTGCGGCAAGGCGCTCGCGCATTTCGATCGCGGCTTTGTTGGTAAATGTGACGGCCAATATACTGTCGGCTGCAATGCCCTGGCTGAGCATGTAGGCGGTGCGCATCGTGATGACGCGCGTTTTCCCGCTGCCCGCCCCGGCAAGGATGAGCAAAGGACCCTCGGTGGTGCGCACCGCGAGTTCTTGCTCGGGATTTAAATCGAAGAGTCGGAAGCCGGACATTGGTCGATTGAGACAAGCGACGCGCTCCGGTCAGCGCAAGGGAATGTTCGAACTTCCCCGCTTGCGATGTTTTTGGGGCTAGCGACTGGGTGTGGCGCTTTCGGTGCGGATGGTGGGGCGGGTTAAGATCGTATCGGCGGCTCCGGTGGCTTTTGGGACGTTTTTCCGCATGCTGTCGATGGCCTCGGCAGAGAGGCCGCTGCTATTTAATGCAGCCTCTGCTGCATTGGGGTCGCGACCTTTCCATGCCATGTAAACGTGGCCGATGGACTGTTCGCGCAGTTCCGGTTTGGTGACACTCTTTGCCCAGTCCATGGCGGTGGCGGGTTCTTTTTGTGCGACGATGGTCGCGAAAGTCATGCGCGCGTTGTCGAGTTCCGGACCTTGTGACTGCTGGGTGAGCCACTGGCCGGCGGCTTTAGGATCCTGATGGGCCCATTGGCCGATGGCCTGATCGTAGATGCGGGGCTTTTCTTCGGCGGTGGCGTCTTTGAGGAGGAGCTCGGCGCCTTGCTTTGGGTTCATCATCATCATGCTTTGGGCGATGTTCGCGCGGAGGGGCTTTTGTTCTTCGGCGGGGAGGGTCTGGAGATACTTCATGGCGGCTTCGGGCTCCATCATGGCCCATTGGCCGAGGGTGCCCTGTCGGATGGCGTCGCGGGTGGCGGCGGGGAGTGATGCGGTCCGGTCGAGCAGACGCTGGCGCGCGTCGCCGCTCATGCCGGACATGGCAAGGCCGCTGATGGCCACGGAACGCTGGCTTTCGTCGAAGGTATCGAGCTTGGCGATGGCGGCGTCGAGATCCTTTGCGGCCAGGCCGGCAAAGAGCGAGCTGATGGCCATCATGCCGTTGCGGCCATCGCCGGAGTTTTTGCCTTCGCTCTCGTACCAGCGCCACGCGGCGTCGGGGTTGGTCCGGGCCCATGAGCCGATGATGCTGGCTTTGATGCCCATGCCGAACATCGGGTTGTCCTTGATGCTTTTGTCCGCGTAATCGAGGGCTGCTTTGCCGTCTTTCTCCGCCCACTGGCCGAGAAGGATGGAGTAGAACATCATGCGCTGCTGGGGTTCCTTGACGCTCTTTTCGACTTCCGCGAGGGCTTCCTGGATTTGCGAGTCATCAAGCTCGATGATCGGAGCAATCGCACGGAGCATGCCGCGCATGTTCATCATGCCGCCCATGCCGGAGCCCATTTCGACGCGGGCTTTCGCGATGAGCATTGGGACGTTCGCTTTTTCGCGGTGACCGGGGTCTTCCTCGGAGCCGTCCTGTTTGCGAACGACCTCGCGTGGACCCCGCTCGCTGGTTGTGTCGCCGCCTGTGTGTGCGGATGCTGTGTTTGCGGCTGGTGTGCCCGGGTTTGTTTCGTTGTTGCCGCCGATAAAGTAGGCGGCGACCACGGTGACGAGCCAAAGGAGTGCGATGGCGATGCGCTGGATATTCATATTCGTGCAGGTTACTGAGGAATCCGAGCCGCGAGGTTACAGGGCGGAGGCGAAATACCACGAAAAATCCGACGGAATCGGCAATCCCGTCATTCGTCGTTCAATTCGTCCACGGCGCTCGACCGGCTGAGGATGCGTCGCGACAGCCGAGCGAGGAGCGTGAGAATGACGACGCTGCTTACGAGAATGCCGGCCCAAATAGTCCAGTCGGATGCCGTGATTGTCGTGCGGCCGCTGGCGGCTTCGATTCCTGTGTGCGAGATGCTTCCGAGGTAGGCGTACAGAAGGAGGCCGGGTGCCTGGCCCAGTGCGGTCCAAAGCAGACTTTCGGTGGCGGGAATGCGGGTCGCTCCGTAGAGGTAATTGAGCAGGCTGCTGGGTGCGAGGGGATGGAGCTGGGTGAGGAAGACCACGCGCCATCCGTCGCGGGCGATGGCTGCGTCGAGCGATGCCCACTGCGGCTGGGTGAGGAATTTACGTTCGATGAATCCGCGCGCGCAGTGTCGGGCGATGAGGATCGCGACCCACGCTGAAAGGACCGAGCCGACGAGATTGAGCAGCCATCCTTTCCAAACGCCGAAGAAAAGCCCGCCGCCCATGGCGAGTATTCCGCCCGGAAGGAGCAGGATGTTGCAGAGTGCGAAGAGCAGGGGATGCAGAATCGCGCCGAGGAGCGGCTTGGTGGCGAGCTCCGCCTGAAGCGCGGCGATTTTTTCCGCAAGGGGAAAAAAGCGTGCGAGCGCGATGAGCGCCGCGATCGACAGAAGCAGGGTGGCGAGGTGAACGACGAGAGCGCGGTTCGCCTTGGTCACGGAGCGCGAAGCTGGTTGCGCAGGTTCTCGATTTCCGGGTGGCCGGGGCGCAGTGTGTTTGCGCGCTCGATGGCTTCCAGTGCTCCTGCCCGGTTGCCGAGTTTGCTGCGGGCTTCGGCGAGAAAGAACCACGTTTTTGCGCTGGCGGGGTCGAACTGAAGCGACTGCACAAAGTAACGCTCGGCCTCGGCCCATGCCTCGCGTCGCGTCGCGACGATGCCGAGATTTCGCAGGGCACCGTCGTGGCCGCGGGCTGGATTCACGGCGAGCGAAATGGCGACGGCCCGCTGGTAACATGCTTCCGCGCGGGGCGTGTCGCCTTTTTCCATGAGGAGATTTCCCATGGCGAAAACGACGTCGGCATTTCCGTCCGCGTAAGCGTAAGCGGTGTCGAGATTGCGCTGTGCGCGGTCCAGCGCGATTGCGGCAGCGGCGGGGTCTTTGGCTTTCATGGCGATGCCAGCTTCAGTGGCGCGGATGCCCGCTTTGTAGAAATCGAGCGCCCGTCCGACATTTTCGCGCGGCTGCGTGCAGAACCATGCGGCGGCCGCGAGCGCGGCAAGCGAGAGAATCGCGTTCCGCCATTCACTGCGAACGAGACGCTCGTGGAGAATGGCGAGCCCGCCAATGCCCAGCAGAATAAGCCCCGGTGCGGCTGCGAGCCGGTAGCGCTCGGTGATGAAGACCGGCATCAGCGAGCAGACGTGCAGCCCGACTGCTCCGATGACCCATCGACTCGTCCGCCAGCGCACCCAGCAAAATGGCAGCCCCGCCAGCCCTAGTGCGGCGATGAATCCGAAGCGCAGGCCGGGCGGGACCGCGCCTTCGTCGCGCAGAAGTTTGAGGATGCTGAGATCGTCGTATTGATAGACGTTCCAGAAGTTCTCGAACTTCAGCCAGAGCAATTTCCCCCACGCGCCCGGCTGCCCGCGCATGTAGGCGTGCGCCTTCGTTTTCCAATACGCGGAGATCTCCGAGCGCTTCATTTCGCGCCCATTTTCCGCCTGCGGAATCAGTTCGGAATCGCGAAGCATCCCTGCTTGCGATGAGCTCATGGTGGACGGGATTCTCGTGTAGCCGTTGGCCTCGGCGTGGTTGCCGATGTAGAGGTTCAAGCCATCATGTGCGGAGAGAAAGACGTTGTCCTTTGCGACAAGCCGGTTGTGCAGCCAGACTGGCGAAGTGGCGAGATAGACGCCCGCCAGCAAAAGTGCCGCGCGTGCGGCGATCGGAAAAAGCGAAGGTCTCCATCGCGATGCCATCGCGACGATCCCGAGTGCCACAGACGCGGTCGCGAGCCGGCCCATGCTAAAATCGAACGCAGCCGAGAAAGACGAAGACACCGCGAATGCCCCGGCAAGCGACGCCAGGATGGCGATGCCGCGTTTCTCTTCGCTGCCGGAGGTGACTGCAATGCAGAGGAGCATCAGAGGCAGGAGCATCAGTATCGTGGCCACTGTGGCCGCGATAAGGCCCGCGCCGAGTCCCATAAAGAGCCACGTTCGTTTTCTCGTTTCTGATTCCGCCTGGGTTGCACGGATGAGAAAATAAGCAGCGCCCCAGTATCCGCAAATCACCCACGAAGTCGGCATCAAAATCGTCGCGAAAACCTGCGCTGGAGTCATCGCGAGCCATGTTGCAGATGCGATGAGCGCCAGGATGCTTCCTCGTTTCTCGCTGCCGAAAATGCGCCGCCCGATGAGAAAAATGAACGTCGCTGTGAGTGCGTGAAATCCTGCGTTGAGCTGTGCGATGAGGAACGGTGAAAACTCGGAATGATACCCGCCGGTCAGCGTGTAAATGCCCGCGAGTGCATAGGCAAAACCCGGCATCCCGTAGAACGCCTTCCCGTCCGACCATTGACCGGCACTGATTCGCAGAGCCCAGTCGTTGTAGAACTTCATGTCGTCGCTCTCCGGGAGGAAGTATCGGGTCCCGGCGATCGAATGGAGGATGATAAACTGAACGAGAAATGAGGCTACGAAGACCCAAATCCCCGCAGGGAGCCGGGCCAGTCGTGCCGCAGGAGACGGACTCATGGGCGGGAATCAGGGGCTTTTCTTCTGAGATTTGTAATTTTCATAAATGAACGGCGCGAGTGGTCTCAATGCTGCTTTAAGTGAATGGGTTGCGGGAAACCGCTGCAAACGAAAACAAAACCAAAACCGAAATAATACAATGCTTCAGAAACTAAACACAAAACGCGGCGGCTTCACACTCGTCGAAATCATGATCGTGGTCGCCATTA
>JAYUSJ010000140.1:0-5919 GCA_043755735.1 Verrucomicrobiaceae bacterium
GAAGGACACGACGATGGCCGAGCACGTCATGAAGACGCTCACATCGCAAAAAATGGGCAAGGCCTCGCTGCTCCTGCGCGACATGGATCGCATGTTCACACACGAGACCAATGAACTCATGCTGCTCCCTCACGGCGCGATCGATTGGGTCATCAATAAGATCACGCCCGAGCCCGAAGTAACGCGTGCCATTGAACGCCTCGTGAATCACAGCGTCCTGGTCCCGGATCTCGAAACGGCAATGAGGGTGTTCCCGCAAATGCGCGGCTCCGCCATCGTCACGCTCGCTGGCGAAGTCATCAGCGGCGACGGCGTCCTCCGCGGCGGTGCGAGTAAGAAGGATGAGGAAAACTCCATCCTCCATCGCAAGAACCAGATCATCGACCTACAGGCCGAAATCGCCGTGCTGAGCGACCAACTCGCCGTCCTCAACCAACGCCACGAAGAAGCAGTCGCCGCCATCGATTCCAGCAACGCGGCCATCGAAGAGGCCCGCAACGAAAAGCAAAACGCCACGATGCAACTCAGCACCCTGCGCGGCCAGCAATCGCTTCTCGAGAGCCAGGTTCGCGACGCCGAGAAGAAGCAGCAGACGCTCGATTGGGAGAAGCAAAACGCCGAAGCCCGCCGCTCCGAAGCCGCGACCCGCATGGAGCAGATGGACCTCGAAGTCCTCAGCGCCATGGAGGCATTCGACGGACTGATCGCCCGCCGCAGCGAAGCACAAAACGAACTCGAAATGCTCCGCGCTCAGGAATCGGAGGTCAGCGCCGAGCTCAACGAACTCAAAATCAAAGTCGCCACCGAGCGCCAGCGCCACTCCTCGCTCCACAATCAGCGCCAGCCAATGGAAACGCGCATCGAGGAACTCCGCGGGCTCATGGATGAACGCCGTCGCGACATTTCCGCCTACGACGACCGCGCCGCTTCACTCCACATCGAGAACGCAGAAATCGAAGGCAACGTGGAGCGCCTGCGGGCCGGCATAGGTGAAGCCGAGGAAACCGTGGCACGGCTCCAGGAAGAGCGCCGCGCATTTGTCGCGGGGGCCGAGGAAGTCGCCGAACGCCTCCGCATGTTGCGGCGCGAGCAGAGCGTCTATGTCGAGAAGCGCGGCGGGCTGGAAGTGCGGGTCACCCAGCTCGAACTCAAAGCCGACGCAATCGCAGACCACATCCAAAAACGCTACAGCGTCGCGCTCAACGAATTCACGCCCGACAGCTACGCACTTGCCGCGTGTCTGCGCGACATCGGCAAGCGCGGACGCAAGGTGGAGACTGCCGCAGACGGCGATGAAACTCCAGCCCCCGAAGTCGCCGAGATCGTGGAGGAAGTGGAAGAAGCACCGGAGATACCCGCATTTTCCAACGAGGGACTCGACTGGAACCGCGTGGAAATTCTCGTCCGCGAACTCGACACCCGACTCGCAAGCATGGGCCCCGTCAACATGGACGCCATCGCCGAGTACGAGGAACTCGAACAGCGCAACAGCTTCCTCGAAGGCCAGATTGGCGACACCGAAAAAGCGAAGAACGAGCTGCTCGATGTCATCAATAAGATCAACCAGACGACACGCACGCTGTTCGCCGAAACGTTCGAGAAAATCCGCACGAACTTCCAGGAGATGTTCAAGGAACTCTTCGGCGGAGGCACGGCAAATCTCATCATGACCGATGAAGCCGACCCGCTCGAATGCGGCATCGAAATCATCGCAAAGCCGCCCGGCAAACAACTCACGAGCATCACGCTGCTCTCCGGCGGTGAAAAGACGATGACCGCAGTTTCGCTGCTCTTCTCCATCTACATGGTGAAGCCGTCGCCCTTCTGCGTTCTCGACGAAATGGACGCGCCGCTCGACGAATCGAACATCAACCGGTTCATCAAAATCCTCGATCGCTTCGTGGGACAGAGCCAGTTCGTCGTCATCAGCCACAACAAGAAGACCATCGCGCGCGCAGACGCGCTCTACGGCGTCACGATGGAAGAACACGGCGTCTCGAAGCTGGTCGGTGTAAAATTCCGCAACCGCGAAGAGAGCAACCAAACCACCGACGTTCTCGGAAACAGCAATCCGACACCGATCCCAAGCGTCGCCGAAAGCTTCGGCAAGAGTCCAAACCTGCACAGCGACAACGTGGCGAGCTCAAACGGCGCGGCCTAGATCGGGGAGTCCCCTGAGGCGGCTTTCAATCAGCCCTTCGTAAGCGCTTCATCCAAATTAAACACTGACCTCACCAGCGCCGTCCATGCAGCGGCTTCGGGGGTCTTCGCGCCGAACTTGGCCGCGTCGAGTTCACCGCTTGCGAATCGCGTCCGCTGCGCTTCGTAGAATTTCGCCAGCAGGGCGACTTCCTCCGGTTTCGGACTGCGAGTGAGAACACGCCGGATCATCCCGGCGATGCGCTCGGGCACCGGCGTAGTTTCCGCAGCGAGCTGACGCCCCAAAGCCTGCGCTGCTTCCGCAAAGACAACGTCGTTCATCACACTGAGCGCTTGCAGCGCGGTATTCGACACATCCCGACGGGCGATGCACGTTTCGCCGGTCGGTGCATCGAACGTGTTGTAGAGCGCGAATGGCGCGGTTCGTTTCGCGAATGTGTAGAGGCTCCGGCGGTATCGCGAATCTCCGGTCGATGCGTTCCACTTTCCCCCGCCGTAGGCGACTTCGGTGACGCCATCCGGCTGCGGCGGACGCACGCTTGGGCCGCCCAGTTTCTCCACGAGTAATCCGCTCGCACGCAATGTCCCGTCGCGCACCATTTCCGCCTCCAGACGCACCCGTGGAAAGTGCGAGAGATAGCGGTTGTCCGGATCGTTTTTGAGCTGCTCGGGCAGGATGTGCGAGGACTGCTGGTAGGTCTCACTCGTCACGATGAGGCGATGCAATTTCTTCTGCGACCAGCCGTTTTTGATGAACTCCGTCGCCAGCCAGTCCAGCAATTCAGGATGCGATGGAGCCTCCCCCTGCAACCCGAAATCCTCCACCGTCTTCACGATCCCGTGCCCGAAAAACGCCGCCCATGCGCGATTCACAGCGACGCGGGCCGTCAGCGGATTTTCCGGCGAGACCAGCCAGCGCGCAAACGCCAGACGGTCCTTCGCTCCCTGCGGCAGCGGATTCAACACGCTGAGCACGCCCGGCTGCACCTGCTCCTTTGGCTGAAGGTATTCGCCCCGATTATGGAGATGCGTCGGGCGGACGTTCTCCGGCGGACGCTCGCGCATCACAAGGCTCGTCGCAGCAGGGCGCGTCTTCTGGAGCGAGCGAATCTCCCGCGCCTCGCTCGCCAGCTCCGGAGCAGTAATCAAAAAATGCGCGCGCAACGTCGCCCGCTGGGCCGCGGAAAGCTGAGCATCGGAAACCGACAGCAGCTTCCGGATGTCCGACGGGATCACGCCTGCCACGGCGTTCTTCGCGACACCGGATGAAAGACGGAACCGCCCGAGTGAACACGCGTAGTGACGCCCAAAGTGCATCTTCACCCGCAGCTCGCGCGTCGCGGCCAGCGGCTGCTCGAAAATGAACACCGCCTCGTGAGCCTCGCCGGGCCTGTCTGCACACGTCCAGCCCGTCTGCATATCGCCATCCGTCGCCGCCTTTGCGCTCGCGGGATTCCCTCCGAAGTTGTTCTTCGAGTAACTCGCCGACGCATCGGAAATACGGACCGCCTTCCCGTCCGCCTCGACCTGAAACTCCGTCAGAAAAAAGTCCCCCTTCGGCCCTTCGTAATACGTCATTCCCGGGCCGCGTGCAGGCAAACGCTCATCCGGCAGCGCCTCGAGCCGCAGCGAGACAGTCCCTGCCGGGATATCGCGAAACACCAGATCGTACGTGTCCTGCTTCGAGATATCACCCGACACAAATACCGAGTCATCCGGCTGCACCGTCAGCAATGGGAGATTCGATTTCGCCTCCGCAGGCCGCATCGCATTCCACACCACGTTCGCCGCGCGCTGCTTTACGAGCCACGCATCGAACGCCGCCGCAACCAGCGACTCGCGGCCCGGCACCGCCTCTCCTTTTGCCGGAGAACCCAGGCTGACTTTCGGGCGCTTGATCGTGTGTTGCTTTCCGTAATTCTGCGCCAGCTCCACCCGATACTTCGCGGCCCCCGGCACCGGTTTGTCAAAAATGAACGTCGCCGTCCGCAGCTCGCTCAGCGGGCTCTTCGGACTATCCACCGCCCAGCCCGTACTCGCGTCACCGTCAAAGGCACCGCTCACCGCAAAGCCCCCCTGCTCCACATTCGCCTCGGCCCGCGCAATCTTCACCGGCGTCAGTTTTCCATCCTGCGCAACAACCGACACCACAATTTCCGAGAGCACGAAATTTCCGTGCGCCACGCGCCCGACGAGCGCATCCGGCAGCGCCTCCAGGCGCAACCGATCCACCGCGACCGCCGACACCAGCTCCAGCGTCACCGTCTGCTTCTCCGGCCCCGGCGCAGCGAACTTCACCGAACCATCCTCCAGCACTTTGAATTCCTCCTTCTCAGCAACACTCACCACCGGCTTCGGCGTCTCCCATTTCGCCGAGGAAGGCGCGGGAAGCGGCCATTTTTCAGCCAGACCCGCGATCAGCGACTGCATCCGCGCAGCATCCGCCTTCGCACGCTCCGCAGCATCCGCCGCAGGGATCTCCAGTTCCGGCTCATCGGCATTATTCAGGAACGCCATCATCTGAAAATACTCCGTGTGCGGGATCGGATCGAACTTGTGCGTGTGACACTGCGCGCACCCTACCGTCAGCCCCAGCCACACAGTCCCCGTCGTCGCCACGCGATCCACCATCGCATTGTAGCGGAACTCCAGCGGGTCGATTCCGCCCTCCTCATTCAGCATCGTGTTGCGATGAAACCCTGTCGCGATCTTCTGTTCCAGCGTCGCATTCGGCAGCATATCCCCCGCGATCTGTTCGATCGAAAACCGGTCGAACGGCATGTCCGCGTTCAACGAATGGATCACCCAATCCCGATACGGCCAGATGCTCCGGTCGCGGTCCTTTTCGTATCCGTTCGTATCCGCATACCGCGCCAAATCCAGCCACCGCCGCGCCCAGCGCTCGCCGTAGGCCGGCGAAGCAATCAGCCGATCCGCCAGCTCCTCCACCGCCTTGTGACGGTCCAAAGCCGCCGCCTTCTCAAAAACCGCCGCTTCCTCCGGCGTCGGAATCAGACCCACCAGATCCAAGTACAACCGCCGGCATAGCGACGCAAAATCCGCCGGCCCCGATGGCACCAGCCCCACATCCTTCAGCTTCCGCCGCACAAACGCATCCACCGGATGCCCCGGCCCCGGCTCCACGCGCACCGGCGGGACAAAAGACCAGTGCTGCTTATATTCCGCACCGCCCGCGATCCACCGGCGCAAAATATCCTTCTGCAACGGCGTGAGCGGAATCTTCGCAGCAGGTGGCGGCATCACCTCCTCCGGGTCTGTCGAAAAAATCCGCTTCACCGCCTCGCTTTCATCCGCCTTCCCCGGCACCACCGCATGCTCCCCCGACTCCGCCGCTTTCAGCGCAAACTCCCGTCCGTCCAGGCGCAACTCCCCCTTCCGCGTCTTGTCATCCGGACCATGACACTTGAAGCAATACCGCGACAAAATCGGACGCACCTCCCTGGTGAAATCCGGCACATCCACCGCAAACACCGGCACCGTAGCCAAAGCAAAAACGAATACTTTCATAAAAAGGGAATCCTCCTACACACCCGAACCATAGGACGCAAACGAACAAAGCACCGGCCATCCACCGTTCTCATCGACTACGGATACTTGCCCTGGCGGTGGCAAGGGGGTGTGATTAAAAGTGGAATTATCCGAAGCCCGGAGAAAGATCGGGTCGCCCTGACGGGGTTGCACCCGTCAGGGCTCCCACACCACCGGACGTGCGGTTTTCCGCATCCGGCGGTTGGAACC
>JAYUSJ010000141.1:0-52009 GCA_043755735.1 Verrucomicrobiaceae bacterium
GCGAGTGCTTTCGCAAACTCGACCAGACCAGTTTTATCCGACACGGAAATCAGCGCACGTTTGATACTCATTCTTTATTTGAAAAGGGCGCGGACCCTAACGCCCCCCGCAGCAACGTCAAGCGGAGCGATTGCGCGACATGGTGTGATTCAAAGTGGAATGGTGAAGGGCCGAGTATCTGGACAGCCTCCCCGGAACCAAGAGGCGTCATGGAGCGGCGAATTTATTCGCCGACCTTCGTCGCGCGCAGCGCCCAATCAAATGGTTGTGGCTCTCGGATGAGCGCGGCTTTTCGATCAGATGCTTCGCATTGTGCAAGACGGCGAATAAATTCGCCGCTCCATGACGCTTTTCGCCGTTCACCCTGCTTTCCGAACCGATTGGGATATCCAGATCCATCCTCGCTCTGTTCCGCCTCTAAACACACCCCATCGGATGACGACTGCACACGATCGTTATTGACGGCCACCTACCTTCTCGCATATCAGGCTCACAGTGAACTCGACCGCCTCCATATTCGAACACGCCTTTCCAGCACAGCACGAAGCCGCAACTTCCCGGTCTTCCGCTGATGCAATCTTGCCGTCTTGTGCAAGCTCGGTTCCGGTAAAAACCACTCTATTGCACCGCGCTACAACCCGCCCATTGCCAGTTTTTGGCCGATTGCACCGCTTTACAATCGACCCATTGCCAGTTTTTGACCCATTGCACCGCGTTACAATCGACCCATTGCCAGTTTTTGGCCCATTGCACTGCGTTACAATCGACCCATTGCCAGTTTTTGGCCCATTGCACCGCGTTACAATCGACCCATTGCCAGTTTTTGGCCCGTTGTTTTATAGCGCAAAGTGCTTACCGTAATCTACTTACGATATTTTTTAGTCAAAATAACCTAAAATCCTAAAACTACCATGCCAAAACGCGCCATTCCACGCTCCGATGACAATCGTTCCAACGCTTTGATGACCTGTTCCGTCAAGGCCCAGAACACACCGCCGGCTGAGTGGATCATCACCACTGCACAGAATAACGACTTGAACGCCATCCTCAGCCCCTGGCGAAACGCCCGGATTTCGGCGGCTATTGCGCTTCAAAACCAAACAAACGCTACCGCCGCTGCTATCTCTGCACGGGCCTCCTGTATTCGGATTATCAGCCATTATATCCAAGTGCTCAATTTTGCCATCGAGCGCGGCGAGATCCCTGCCAGTGTGCGTGCGTTTTATACCTTACCCGTGAGCCACGCGGAAGTGCCGGCCATTACCACAACCGCCGATGCGCTCCTCTGGGCTACCAAACTAAGCGACGGTGAAGCCTCCCGCGTCTCCGCAGGGGGCCCCGCAATGGCCTGGCCTGCCATCGCCCAAGTGAACGCCGCCGCCGCACTTTGCGCCAGCACGGACGCAACGCAGACGACCAGAAAATCCGCTTACGACGCGCTCCAGGAAGCCATCGGTGACATGCGCCCGGCGGTCGATTCGCTCATCAAAAATCTGTGGGACACGATCGAGTTTAACCTCCGCGACGAAGACCTCCCGAGCCTCCGGCGCAAGGCGCGCGAATGGGGCGTCATCTACGCAAACGACGCCACCACAGCCCCCACCGCCCTCGGAATCGACAGCCTCTCCGCCCTCTCACCCACCAGCGTAAAAGTCACCTACGCCACCACCGGCGGAGAAGACGCCGACACGGAAACCCTGCAATTTAAGCTACCCGGCGACGCCGACTTCGGCCACGACACCCCGCTCGTGCGCCCCGAGCAAATCATCACCGACGCAGCATTCGCCGGCGCCACCATCCTATTCCGCACCAAGCTCACCAACCCCATCGGCACCACTTTCGGCACGCCCGCGAGCATCACGCTATAACACCGCCCGCCCATCCACCGCAGGCGCAACCGCCCGGCGCATGCTGAAAAGCGCGGGAACAGAGTGATTGTTATTCTAAAGAGCTGCTGGATTCTTCAGTAAAATCGTAAAGACACTAAATATTATGCGAATCGTCCTTTTATTGTTTTGCTCCCTATTGATGGGAGCTTGCCAGATAAAACGAGATGTCTCGCGAACGCGGCCATTTCGAGATCTTTTCAAGCCCGGGAAAAGAGTCTTCACTAAAAGCTCCTTGAATCTCTATTTAGAGAGCGGGCCATCGAAGCCTTACTATTTACTGACAGGAAGTAGTTATATCGACGTGCCATCATCCATGCTGCTGCGAAGGATTCCTGTAGGGCATGAATTGTATCTCGCAAGCGCTGTTCGGGAGGTCGATATCGGAGGAGGGTTTGATTTCTTAAATGGTTACCTCATCCTTGGGGGGAAACGAATTCCGTTCACCTACGACATGGGACTTTCTGATGATGAAAATCCTCGGTGGAGACGCCACTTAGAAGTCAAGTAACGCATGGGAGCAATGAGGTAATCAAAGCCAACGACATGCCCCGGGAAAACGGCGGGGACGGAAAACGGCGGGGATAGACTGATTGGTATTGCTGAAAGCGGAACTGCGTTAAAACTTGTTCCGCACTCCAAAGCGCTCCGCGCAGCACTGCCGCACCATCCGCCCTACACGTCGCAAATCTCGACGCCCTGCGCGAGCGAGGCGACTTGGTCCGGAGGGACGGACAAATAGTTTTTGCGCACCCTATTTGAGTCGCACGAGGATCTTTCCGCCAAAGACACCGGGCTCGCGGAGGTTCCATTGGCCGCATGATTAAACACACTGGTTTCGTTGCCGCCGCGCTCGCGGGGCTTTCATTTTCCGCCATCGCAGCTCCGAAGTGGGAGGAGATGGATTACGGACGCTTCCTCACCGCTTCGTTCGACAATACCAAGGGCGAGAACACGCTGAAGGGAAAAGGTCTCACCACTAACAAGGGTATCGCCATCCAACTCGGCGACAAGGAAGGCGGCGCTTTGTTTGATACCGATCTCTGCCGCTGGTCGGGTGGCTGGACGGGCGACTACATCACTTATAGAGGAGTGATTTTTGACGGCGCACACGGCCCGAATGCTTCGATTGCAAAGACACGCAAGGTGAAGCTTGCGGGAGTAAGCACCGACAAACTGCAAGGAGCGACGACTGAGAAGGAAATCACAGTGAACGTCCTGTTCGAAACCAACCCTTCACCGACCTGGAGCAAAGGCGGGAGTTTCGCGGACCCTCGCTCGTTGCCGAAGGGCGATGGCGCGGCGAAGGTTCCGTTCGGTCCGCTGCCGAAGGATCAGGTGAAATTCAAAGGCACGTATGTCAGCGGGGACAATGTGGTCGTGGCTTACACGGTGGGGACTGCATCGCTGCTGGAGATGCCCGCTTTGGAGAAAGTGAACGACGTGCAGGTGCTGACGCGCACGACGAATGTGTTGGCCTCTGGTGCGGGCAGTTCGAACATCCTTTGGGCAGGAACGGGCGAAGTGACCTCGCCGGAGAAGAACGTTATCGTGATCAAGGATGGAGAAAACCGGACGGTAATCACGGGTGTGAATCTCCCTCCTGGAATCGAGGTTGACGGCAGCAAGTCCGAGGCGCTTTTGAATGTGTCCTCATTTGCGGCAGGCGCTGCTTTTAAGATTTCCTATGCGAAGGGATCGGCGGCGGATGAGGCGAAACTGATCGCTGCCGCAAAAGGTGCTGCGGCCCCGGCAGACCTCCGTCCTTTGATTAAAGGCGGTGCGCAACGCTGGAAGGAAATCGTGTCTTCAAAACAGACCGCAGGGAAGGTTGGCGAGAATGACTCCTACGTGGTGGATACCATCGAGGTTCCCTTCAACAATCCGTATAAAGCGTGGATGCGGATCGGCGCGTTCGACTTTATGAAGGACGGACGAATCGTGGTCGGCACATGGAGCGGCGACGTGTGGATGGTGAGCGGCGTGAACAAGGATTTTACCGGCGAGGCGAAGTGGCAACGCGTGGCGACGGGGCTGTTCCAGGCGCTCGGCGTGAAGGTCGTGAATGATCTCATCTACGTCCATGGTCGCGAGGGCATCACGCGCCTGCACGATCTGAACGGCGACGGGGAGATGGATTATTACGAGAACTTCAACAACGACATCCAGACGACACCGGGCTTTCATGAGTTCGCATTCGATTTGCAGACGGACAGCAAGGGGAACTTTTTCTTTGCCAAAGGCGGGCCGGTGAATCCCGGCGGAAGCGGCTTTCAGCCGTTCAGTGATCATGCAGGCGCGATTCTCAAACTCTCGCCGGACGGCCAGAAGCTGGAAGTCTTTGCGACGGGAGTCCGCGCGCCAAACGGGATCAGCGTCGGGCCCGGCGACGTGGTCACCACCGGCGACAATGAAGGCTCGTGGGTGCCGAAGTGCTACGTCCATATCGTGAAGCCCGGAGAGTCCGTGACGGTCGCGGATCTCGCACACATGGAGAACAAGCCGACGGATTACAGCCGGCACATTTGCTACATGCCGAAGGACGTGGACAACTCCGGCGGCGGTCAGGCCTGGGTGGGCAAGAACTGGGGCCTCGCGGAAGGAACGATGCTCCACATGAGCTACGGCACTTGCTCGCTCTACGGTGTCATGCAGGAAAACATCGGAGGCATGGTGCAGGGCGGCGTGTATAAGTTCCCGCTGAAATTTGAGAGCGGAACGATGCGTGCGCGTTTCTCGCCAATCGATGGCCAGCTTTACATCACCGGACTGAAAGGCTGGCAGTCGAGCGCGGCGAAGGACGGAATGCTCCAGCGCGTGCGCTACACGGGCAAGCCGGTCACATTCCCCGCGCAGCTCAACGTGAAACCGAATGGCGTGAACGTGAGCTTCACCGGCGAACTCGATCCCTCAACCGCAGGCGATGTCGGGAACTACTCGGTGCGCCAGTGGAACTACAAATGGTCGAGCGATTACGGCAGCGGCGAATACAAAACGGACGGCAGCAAAGGTATGGAAACCGTGGAAGTGAAATCCGCCAAACTGGCCGCAGATAAAAAGAGCGTGTTCCTCGAAATCGACGGCGTGAAGCCGGTGAACCAGATGGAGATCAAGTTCAACGTGAAGAGCGCCAGCGGCGCGACGATTCCGGATCGCATCATCAGCACCATTAACGTCGTACCGAAGAGTTAAGACTCCGTTAAAATCGGCATCCATCAGGCACGGGAATCGCTAAACATACGTTTAGAACGACCTTACCTTGATGAACTCGATATCCACAGCCGCCGTTGCGCACTGCCCGCCAGGGACGGATTCGCACGCGTATTACGTCTCGTGGCTCCAAGAGCTTTCCGAGCTTCGCCACGCAGGACTTATCGAGGACGAAGACTACGCGCTTTCACGGGCCGAGCGGCTCGATGCCCTTTTTCGGCAACCCGGAGAACCGTGGCTGAAGTGGCTGCTGTTTGGACTCCCGGCCGCATTGGCCTCGGGCGTCCTTGCGATGCGGCTGACCGGGGATTCCGTGATGTTTACATGCGGAGCGAGTATTTCCGTCCTGTGTCTGCTGGCTGCAATCAGCTCCTACGTTCAGTCCAAGCGCGGGCATCTGGCGGTTCGCGAAAAGCTGGAAGTATTGCGTGATTTGCTCGGACTGGATCTGATCAGCACCGACGAATTCGCTGCCTTCGAGCAGCGAATCATGGACGCGAAGTGAAAGCGCGCTTGCAGATGCTCGAAAAAGGCCGCTAGCTGGGGGCCTTATGACAGCCCATATTCTCGTCTCCCTACTCGCAATCGCGCTTCTTGCCGGTTGCCCCGCCACGGAAAAGCAAAAGCCCAAGACCGCCAAAGGAAAGGCACAGGATAATTCCCTCCCCGCCAATAATCCCGGCGGCGATGTCGCGTTTCAGGCGTTTGTAGGGCGCTTGAAGATCGCCGTTGCGACGCACGATCTCGAGATGCTTTCGTCCATGATGACACCCGATTTCGGCTATCGCTGGGACGCGGCACCTGAGGGTGAGAACCCTTTCGCATACTGGGACGAACGAAATCTGTGGGGCCGGCTGAGTTCCCTGCTCTCCGAGCGCTGGGTGCAACACGACGGCTTCATGGTTGTCCCTCCGCAACTCGCCCAGCAGGATGACTATCCCGGCTATCGCGCCGGCATCTCCATGGTCAATGGCTCATGGAAGTTCGCGTATTTCGTGCCCGCACCACCGCAGGACTGATGCAGGACCCCATCGCACTCGGGCTTCCGCACCGGGAGCCTTTCATTTTCGTGGATGAGGTCGTCGCCCTCGCGCAGGGAGAATCTGCCGAAGGCCGAAAAACGTTCCCGCCTTCCACCACGTTTTTTGCAGGCCATTTCCCCGGTCAACCGATCGTCCCCGGAGTCATTCTAGCCGAGGCCCTCGCGCAGATTTCAGGGATTGCGGCTTCGCAAAAAGGGCGTTCGTTTTTACTGTCTTCGATCCGTGCCATGAAGTTCCCCAGTGCCGCGTTGCCGGACGAGGTCATCGCCCTCAAAGCTCGCAAACTCGCCGTCCTCGGACCGCTGTGGCAGTTCGAAGTTCGGGCGACGGTCGGAGAACGCGTCGTGGCCGAAGGAACGATCGTGCTGAACGAAACGCAGGGCCGCCTACAGGACCTCGAACACCCGAACGTCGAGCGTTGAGCCGAGGTTCGTGAGCGGACTCGTCGGATTGTTGTCATTGCCCTTGCCGGGGTTAAGCGCGATTTCCACAGCGCCTGAAGGTGCCGGACTTTTCACCACCGCCGGAACTGGCGCACCCACCGCCGGCGAGATGAGAATCGGCGCGGTCTTCGTCGTGTTGAGCCGCACCGACGAAACAATTTGGGCGACGATTCCAAACTGGTCCGCAGAAATATCCGCTGTTCCGAGCACCTGTCCCCGAATGGCGACCGCGCTGATGCGTGCAAGGATATCGAGACGATCGACTCCGTTGGCGAGCGTATCATTGCCATCACCGAACTTCGCGCTGTAGGCGATTCCCGCCACGAGGTTCGTTGCCACCCAGTCGCCGCCAACGCTCACCGCACCCACTTGGGCGTCGGGGTTGGCCTCGGCTGCCGTGTGGTCATCCGTGAGGTTGTATCCAAAAAGAAGATCGGCGTATCGCACCGCACCGCCGACTTTGAGATTCAGAATTGCGAGATCGTTGCGCGTTCCCACGGGCTTCACTTCCTGACCGCTCGCAGTGATGAGCGCGCGCTGCGTGGCGTTCCCTTCGAGACTGCCTTTGATGTTGATCGCACCGAAGTTAAACTCCGTGCGAATGGCTCCGCTGTTGATGAGATCGTGAGTCGCGTCGTAGTCCACTCCTGTGCGAACGGTGCCCCCGATGTTGAGGGTCTTGATGGACTTTGCCTGAATGTATCCGCTCTCCAAAAGATCCGCACCAGCACCGGATGCGAGGTCGCCACCAATAACGTCACCGACGATGGAAAGCGTCCCGATGTTCCGCGTTGAGAATACATTGCCCGAGCTGTCCCCCACTCCGCCAAAAAGGGAACCGAGAATCGCGATTGAACCGATGTCCGCGTCGCCGAAAACCACTCCCGAATTCGCGCCGCGACCGCCTTCCACCTGGCCGGCCACAGTGACTGCGGTTGCGCCCCCATCAAGAAGGACACGCCCCGAGACATCTCCCGTTCCGCCAATCACGCCGCCTTTGAATATCGCTGAAACTACCTTCGCATCAAAATGAGCCTGACCGGAACCTTCGCCGCTCCCGCCCAGCAAATCACGTCCCAGCGTAAACGATGTCACGACGTTGGTCGAATCGTTGCCGAAGACCACCACTCCGGAATCCGGAACGGAGCCGCCCTTGATGAATCCAGCGATCAGCACTTTACCGCTGTTGCCTTCCACTTCGATATATCCCGACCGCTCGGCGTTTCCTCCCAAAATGTCGCCCTTGATCGTCAGTGCACCCACGTTGCCGCCAATCTGAATGACTCCCGCATCGGTGCCTGCGCTGCCTCCCTTGATGGAGCCGCCAAGCGTGATGCTCGCTGCGTTTCCTCCGACCGAAATCACCCCGCTATTTTGCTGGGTCCCGCCGGCGAGATTCCCAACGACCGTTGCGATTCCGAGATTTCCATCCACCCGGATAATGCCGCTGCCGTCATTGCCGGGATTCGCCGCGCGACCACCGAGGATCGATCCAGTAACTGTCACGGAGCCAAGATTCCCGCCGACTTCGATCGACCCGGAATGCTGCCCGTCCCCGCCTGTAATGTTTTGCCCGATGAGGATGGAGCCGATGTTTCCCGTCGTGACGATTCGCCCTGTGTCCGCCCCATCGGTGCCGATCAGTGAGCCGCCAATTTTAATCGCACCGATCGTGCCCAACACGGGAAGCGCGCCCATCGTGCCGGCGTTCACATTGATCAGGACGCCCTGGACCGCACCCTTGATAGTAATGGACCCGACCTTGCCGACAATTTCGCTTACAAGCGGGGCAGGAGCATCGAGAACGCTGTCGCCATAGAGCCCCATCGAATTTGCAGAAAGGGACAGAATGGCGGCAGGCGAAGTAGCTGTCGGCAACTCAAGTCCGGCGTCGATTCGCGCGAGGTCACCGACAACTTTGACTGCACCGAGCGGATTTCCCTTTGCGTTGATAAAGCCGACGTTCACGGCCGCGTCGCCACCCAGGATTTTGTCAGGCTTTGCAGAAATGGTGATTGCCGTTCCTTTGAACTCCACGTCCGTCAGGAAAAGGCCCTGCAGCACTGCGCCGCTCCCGCTCGATTCGAGATCGATGTTGGTTGCATCGAGAGTTCCTTTTGTGATGAGAAGCGTCACCGCATCTCCATCCACATCGGTCCAAGTCGCCTTGTGACCATCCGGGGAAATCAAAGGGATGACTGAGGCTGGAGCGATGCGTGATTCAAGGACTTCAGGGTGTGCGTAGTGGTATCTCATTGTGTGCAACGTTCGAAGCAAAAAGCCTGCCCTAATCTGCTTTCTCTACAGCGACCGGCGGCGTGGCCACTAATTGAGGGACCGTCCGGAAACGATTTTCATACAGCCGGGCCATGAATGGAAAGAACTCTGCAACCTTGTGCCCGCCTTTGTTGAACTCGCTGATTGCGCGGTTGTAAAACTCCATTTCAAAGCGATTCACCGCGAGATTGTGCAAAACTGTTGTCGGGTCGGTTGAGAATGCCTCGGCGGTCCATTTCTCCGGGCAGAGTTGATAAATCGGATGCTTGTCTGCGAGATCGATGGGGCGCGGAGTGGAGATGAATCCGAGCGGGGTTTCATTATGAAGCGACGTCGGATACGTGCGGCACATCATCGGGCGCGATCCGTAGATGCTGCAACGCCCGATCACCCGTTTGCCGGTGTGACCCTCCCGATTGGGCGCGTCGTGTTCACGCATCCATTCGTTCAGGAAATAGCACTTCACCGTCCCCGGGAACTGCTTGCTCTCAATACGCCGGAGCGCGAGAAAGTAGCGCTTCTCCGAGCAACCGGGATCGCTGAGCTTGATTGGTGTGAAGCTGTTTTCAAACCGCTTCGACTGCTCCGCGGAGAAGCTCAGCAAAGTACTGAACTCGCCCACAGGCAGACTGAGATCGCGGGAGATGCGAAGCGCATCAAACGCGGTGATGAGTAGGTTATAACCACGGCAGCAGCCCGCGTGGCACGTATCGCACATTCCAGCCATAGACATTCTTGAGAAAGCCCGCCCCGTGCCACAAACCCGACAATCTCCATCGGATGGCAAGATAACTCGAAACGTGGCAAGATTCTTTCTCTATCCACGGGCATGAATCCCAACACCGTGCTGCTTAGTTTCGAGCGGCTACGCTTTTTTTCCGGACCGCCGCGCGAATTCTGGCCGGCCTTTCTTCGTGCTCTCGTAGCCCACGCAGGCGGTACTGGCGGCATTCTTTTTCTCCGGCCAGATGGTGCCGCTGATTGGCAGCCCGCAGCCACGGTAAGCAGCGTCCCCGGCCCCGAGCCGCATTCAGAGCACGCTGCGACGCTTGCCGACTCGGCGATCAAAGACGGCTTCTCATTTCACCGCGACGCCGCGACGGAAACCTGCGCCCTCGGACTGCGACTGGAGACGGGCGAGACGAGTTCGTGCGTCGCGATCATCATGCTCCGGGGCCGCGTCGCAAATCTGCAAGGTGTTTGTGCCCAGCTTCAGCTCGTTTCGGATACGCCCCGGCTGTTTCAGGATCATCGGCGGCTTCAGCAAGCGGATGCCGAGCTTGGTCAATTCTCGAATGCGCTGGATCTCATGCTCCAGCTCAACGCACAGACGCGCTGGCATGCCGCCGCGATGACCATGTGCAACGAACTCGCCACGCGCTATCGCTGCTCGCGTGTCACGCTCGGCTGGCTCGCCGGGCGTTACGTCCGTCTCACCGCGATCAGTCATATGGAGAAGTTCGAGCGACGGATGGAAATCGTCTCCCGCGTTGAAGCGGCGATGGAGGAAACCCTGGAGCAGGATGAAGAAATCAGCCTTCCCCGCTCCGCCGAATCCCTCTCAATTACACGCGATCACGAAATTTTCGCCGCAGCCGAGAAGAACCCGAATCTCTGCTCGCTTCCGATTCGCGTGGGCGACCGGCCATCGGGAGTGATCCTCCTCGAACGCGGCGAGGCTCCTTTCACCGATGAAGAGGTTCGCTCACTGCGAATGATTTGCGACCAGGCCGCCCGCCGCCTCGCCGACTTGCAAGAGCACGATGGATGGATCGGCAAACGTCTCGCCCGAAGCGTCCGCCGCCGTTTTGCGAAGCTCCTCGGCCCGGAACACACATGGACAAAGCTGGCCAGCGTCGGCGGAGCCACGCTGCTCGCCGTATTGTTTTTCGTCAAAGTCCCCTATCGGGTCGAAGCACCGTTCATCATCCGGACCAATGCGATGGCCGAAGTGCCGGCAGGATTCGACGGCTTCATCCAGGCAGCCCTCGTACGTGTCGGCGACGAAGTGAAAGCCGGCCAGGCCTTGCTCCGGCTCGATGATCGCGATCTCCAATCCGAAGCCGCCGCAGCGCAGGCCGAGCTCCAGCGCTTTCGAGCGGAGGCAGACAGCGCACAGGCAGAAGGGCGGATTTCCGAAATGCAGATCGCCCTTCGCCGGATGGAGCAGGCGCGAGCAACGCTGGAACTCTCCCGCTACCGGCTTTCCCGTGTGGAGTTAAAGGCACCGTTCGACGGTGTCGTGGTCGAGGGTGAATGGCACGAAAAGCTCGGCAGCCCGGTGAAGCGCGGCGAGACACTGCTCAAAGTCGCCCGCCTCGACGGCCTCTATGCCGAACTCAAAGCGAACGAGCGGGACATCCAGGACATCGCGATAAAATCCGGGGCGGAACTCGCCCTGATCAGTCGTCCCCAGCTTTCCTTTCCGGCAATCATTGAGCGCGTCGAGCCCGCCGCCATTGCCGAGGACGGAGGAAACCACTTCATCCTTCGCGCCCACCTCACCGGAACATCGGCAGATTGGTGGCGTCCCGGCATGAGTGGACTCGCGAAAGTCGATTCCGGAAAACACTCCATCGCCTGGTGCCTCACGCACCGGGCCATCGATCAAGCACGTCTGTGGCTCTGGTGGTAATATGGACGAACAAGGCGCAATCTTTAGCGAGTCCTGGCACCGCATCGCGGCTCTGAAAGTCCATCTACGGGCCTCCGTGCAGGTTCGCAGGCAGTACTTCCGCGGCGAGAAATGGTTCATCGTCCACGATCCATTCGCCAACAGCTTCCTCCGCTTCCGCCCCGCAGTGTGGCAATTCCTCGCCCGCCTGCGTCCCGACCGGACGGTGCAACAGGCGTGGGACGAGTGCCTCGAAGCAGCACCGGACCAGCCGCCGACACAGCCGGAAGTCATCCACCTGCTTGCCCAACTCTATCAATCGAATCTCCTCCAAAGCGACCTCCCTCCCGATAGCGCTAAACTGCTGGAGCGAAAAGACCGCCGCGAGACGCAGCAAGTGCGTTCGACGCTGACCAATATCCTCTTTTTGAAGATTCCCATCTTCGACCCCGATCCATTCCTCCGCCGGATTGTGCCATCGTTAAAATGGCTGCTGTCTCCTTTCGTTGGCCTCCTGTGGATCGCCATGGTCATCGCCGGAATAATCACCGTTGCGCAGCATTGGCCCACGATGCGGGCGGACGCGGCCGACGCTCTCGCGCCGGATGGAATCGCAGCGCTCTACCTTGCATTTTTCATCACCAAGGCCATCCACGAATTTGGTCACGCATTCATCTGCCGCGCCCTCGGCGGCGAGGTGCACAAGCTTGGGATCATGCTCTTCCTCATGAGCCCGATGCCCTATGTGGATGCGACGGCTAGTTGGTCCTTCCGTAGTCGCCGCCAGCGAATGCTGGTCGGCGCGGGCGGAATGATTTTCGAGCTCTTTCTTGCAGCACTCGCAGCATTTGTGTGGGCCTCGACAGGCCCCGGATTCATCCATCGACTCGCAGCAAACATCATGTTTGTTGCCTCGGTTTCCACAGTTCTTTTCAATATCAATCCCCTCGTTCGTTTCGATGGATACTACCTGCTCTCCGACTGGCTGGATGTTCCGAATCTCGCCCAACGCGCCACCGCCGAAGTGAAGCATCTTTTTGAGCGCTTCGTTTGCGGTGCGAGGCAGAGTCGTTCCGCCGTGGAAAGCACCGCCGCACGCTGGGGTTTCGCAAGCTACGGTCTTGGCAGCGGCATCTATCGCGTCATCATTTCGTATGGAATTGTGCAGCTCATCGCAGAGCATTTCTTCGGCGTAGGTCTCCTGCTCGCGCTCGCGTTTGCGTTCATGTGGTTTGTCCTGCCGTGCGGGAAATTCATTTCGTATGTCGCCCGCGGAGCATCGCTATCGCAGGTCCGCGGGCGGGCCTGCGCGGTTTCGTTCGGGGCGGTCGCAGTGCTGCTGGCGTTCCTCGGGTTTGTTCCGATGCCCAATCGATTCACTGCGCCCGGTGTCGTCGAGGCGGTGCAATATCGGCAGGTCTTTGCGCCGGTGGACGGCTTTATCGCGGAGGAAAACATCCAGTCGATCAGCGATGTGGCGGCCGGCACCACCTTGCTCGGCATGGAGAACCCGCAACTCGACTTGGAAATCGAGTCGCTCCGCTCCCAGCGCCAGGAAATCTCGGAACTCCAGCGGACCGCGCTCAGCACCTCGATCGCAAGTGCCGAGCCGCTGCGCCAGCGAATGTCTGCAATCGAGCAACGACTCGCGACCCTCGCGGAGCAACACGCGACGCTTCTCGTTACGGCACCAATCTCCGGGCAATGGATGGCTCCCCACCAAGGCCAGCGATCAGGCCACTGGCTCCAGCGAGGCGAACCGTTGGGAGAGATCATCGCCCAGGACAATTTTCAGTTCTCCGCAGTGGTCCCGCAGGACGAAGCTGCCGCACTCTTCGGAGGACAAATGAAGAACGCACAAATCCGCATCCGCGGCCAGAGCGGCATCACTATTCCCGCAAAGCTCGAAAGGATCGTCCCTTCCCGGCAGGACGAACTCCCGAGCGCTGCGCTGGGCTGGCGCTCCGGCGGAACCATCGCCGTGTCCGCGAACGATCAAGCAGGCAAACACACTACGGAGCCGTTTTTCAAAGTCATCGCCACCATCGGCGCATCCGATGCTCTTCTTTTACATCGCCGCACCGGAGAGATCCGTTTCGAACTACCCTCGGAACCTCTGCTCCAGCAGTGGTGGAGAAAAGGAAGACAACTCCTCCAGAAGCGCTACCGCGTATGATGCCCTCCTCCGACTTCCGGAAGACGGTCACCGCAGCTCCGCGAAAAATGCCGAAGGGATTGGATTCCCTCGTCGCGCGGGGCATCGGCGCGGCACGGCGCTCTTCATTGTTCCGCAACCGTCTTGAGAAGTCCGCACGGGCCGCCTTCGCAGAATACGAGGGCTTGGAGAACCTGGGCTGTGCCGCATTGCGGACTCGAATCTCCGAACATCGAATCGCTGCGCGTCGCACGCCGCAAAATCGAACGCTGGAGCTGCAAGGCCTCGCACTCGCGAGCGAGCAGGCCCGGCGAACACTCGGACTCCGTCCGCATTTTGTGCAGATCCTTGGCGCACTTATCCTCCTCGATGGCGCGCTCGCAGAAATGGCCACGGGCGAGGGAAAAACCCTCGTGGTCGGCATCGCCGCCGCAGTCGCCGGATGGTCCGCCCGGCCCGTCCATGTAGTCACGGCGAACGACTATCTGGCAGGGCGCGATGCGGAATGGCTCACGCCGTTTTTCAAATCATGCGGGCTCGAATGTGGAGCAGTCATCGGGACCTCGGAGCCGCAGGAACGGCGCGCGATTTACGCGAAAGAAATCGTGTACACCACGGGCAAGGAATTGCTCGCGGACTATCTCCGCGATCGCCTCCGACTCGGCCCGATGACCGACGGCGCTCGCAGGCATCTGCGATTCCTTCTCCGCCCCGGACAGGATCTTGGGGTCGTGCAGCGCGGTCTGCACACGGTGTTTGTCGATGAGGCGGACAATCTCCTCATTGATGAAGCCGTGACACCTCTCATCATCAGCCAGTCACAGCCCAACGAAGCGCTGCGACAGGCTTGCGAGACCGCACACAGCATTGCAGGAAGGATGGAGCGACACGTTGACTACCGCGTTGATGTCGCGATGCAGTCAGTCGAAATCACCGACCGAAATCACCTCATCCTTGATGACGAGGCTGTGCCGGGAATCTTCGGTCCGCTCAAGTGGCGGGAGGATTTACTGAAGCAAGCGCTCAAAGCCCGCGAGTTCTTCCATCGCGATCGTCAGTATGTCATTGATGAAGGAAAGCTTCACCTCGTGGACGAATCGACCGGGCGCTTGATGCCGAATCGCTCCTGGCGTCAGGGGCTCCATCAGGCGGTCGAAGCGAAGGAAGGCGTCGAGATGAGCGACCCGACCGAGACCATCGCGCGGATGAGCTTCCAGCGATTCTTTCGCATGTTTCAGCGCATCGGCGGACTCACAGGAACCGCACGCGAGGCCCGCGATGAACTCTGGCTCGTCTATGGCCTCGCCGTCATCCCGGTCGAGACGCACAAGCCGCTCCGACGCCGCGAAATGCCCGATCGCTTTTTCGCCACGCAGGATGAGAAATGGGATGCCGTCGTCCTCGATGCGAGACGCCTCAGCGATGCCGGACGTCCGGTGCTTATCGGCACACGCACTATTTCCGCGAGCGAGGAAATCTCCCGAAGACTCTCTGCCGCACAAATTCCACATCGGGTCTTGAACGCAGTCCGTCATCACGACGAGGCCGCAGTCATCGCTGAGGCAGGCCGGCACCACGGCATCACGGTCGCGACTAACATGGCCGGACGCGGCACGGATATCCGCCTCTCCTCTGACGCGGAGAAAGCGGGAGGGCTTCACGTTATTGCGACGGAGCGAAACAGCTCCCGACGAATTGATCGCCAGCTTTTCGGCCGTGCGGGACGGCAGGGCGATCCCGGCTCCGCGCAAGCGTTCGTGGCGCTTGATGATGAACTTTTCCTCCGCCACCTCGCGTCGGCCGAGCAGCGCGCGCTCGCCGCGTTGCTGCGGGCAAAAGTGCCCGGAGCACACGCCATCTTGCGTGCGGCAGTCTCCCACGCTCAACGTCGCGCACAGAGCCGTGCATTCCAGCAACGCCGGTCTGTCATGGCTGCGGACTCATGGATGGAAGACGCTCTCAGCTTTTGCGGGGCCTGATGCGATTCCGCACTTGGAACTGGAAATCCCTTCCGACTCCCCGCATAAAGCGCGGATGCAGTGCTTTCCACTTCTCCTCACTTTCGTCCTCGCCGCGGCGCTCCTGCGCGCTGAACTCCCCGAAGAACTGCACCCGTCATTTCAGCCCCCGGCAGAGTTCGCCGGAAAACTCGGATCGTTTCGTTCACCGCTGATTTTCAATGATGGCTCGCTCGCAAAAAATCCCGCCGACTGGTCGCGGCGACGTGCGGAGATTCTTCAATACTGGCACGGCGCGATGGGCTCCTGGCCTCCTTTACTCGAGATGCCAGTATTGACGGTTATTCGAGAGGAGCGCGGCGAAGGTTTTGCACGGCGACGCGTTTCGCTGGAGGTCGCGCCGGGCCAGCGCCAGCAAGGCTGGCTCTTGGTGCCCGATGGCGCGGGGCCATTCCCCGCAGTGCTCGTGGTTTACTACGATCCGGAGACAAGCGTGGGTTTGGTTCCTCCCGAAAAAGGCGCACATCGTGACTACGGGTTGCAACTCGTGAAACGAGGGTTCGTCACACTGAGCATCGGAACCCCCGGCGGAAACGCATGGAAGCCGGAGCTCGGTTCCGCCGCGTGCCAGCCGCTTTCGTTTCACGCTTACGTCGCCGCGAACGCCTGGCGGGCAATGGCTGCGCAGCCGGGAATCGATGCAAACCGCATTGGCATCGTCGGCCACAGCTACGGCGGAAAGTGGGCGCTATTTGGCGCGGCGTTGTGGGATAAATTTGCGGCGGTGGCCGTGAGCGATCCCGGCATTGTTTGGGACGAGGCGCGGCCAAACATCAACTATTGGGAACCTTGGTATCTGGGCCTCGACCCTGCGCGCAGCGAGCAGCGAAAGCCCGGCGTCCCTTCTGAAACCAATCCCCGGACGGGGCCGTATTCACGGCTCATCGCGGATGGTCGCGACCTCACCGACATCCACGCGCTCATTTGCCCGAGACCGTTTCTGGTGAGCGGTGGTAGCGAAGACCCGCCCGTGCGGTGGACCGCGCTGAATCACTCGCGCGCAGTGAACCAATTACTTGGCATCGCAGAGCCGCGTGCCGGGATGACGAACCGCAAGGATCACACTCCGGACGAATCAGCCAATGGCGTTTTGTGCGCCTTCTTCGAACACTTCCTCAAACCGGCATCCAAGTAACCGAATCACGGTTCTCCGAGAATCTCCAATGCATCGGAGCGGCCTATCATCGCCGCAACGGCCTTCGGAAAGTCCCAGGAATTTAGCGTACGAGTGCGCAATTTCACCGGAGTGCGTCCGGCAGCGAGCGCGACGGCCTGCGGTATGTCGAGGGTTCGCAAAACATTGAGGTAAATGGGAGATGTCGCGTGCGTGATTGACGGATGATCGAGCTCGACCCCGGCGATCCCGTCTTCAAATAGAGACGCGTAAAGCGCGCCCACTCCGGCGGCACCTCTTCCGCGCAGATGCAGCGACTGCCTGCCAAACGGTGTCGCGCGAAGGGCCGCCATAGCGCGCCGGATGTCCCAAACGCGCATCCCATCCAGCGTTTGCCCAAGTAAATAAAAGCGACGGATTCGCTGAGTCTGTTCTTTCTTATCGCCAGCCCATTCCGTCGGTCCGATGCCGCGCGGGCAAATAAACGCAACGGCGTTTCGTGTTCCCAAGATGCGCGCTTTCACCGCCTGGTAATCGTCAGCGATCTCACCGCCGTTCTCTTTAGGAGGGACTGCAAGCGAGGCCGGGAGATAGCGCCGAAGCCTCATCCATCCTTCTTCATCCAGCGACTCCAGCGTGACACGCTCAATCTCCGCAGGCTTCACGGATGCATCCGTCATCACCCAGACCCGCAGGCGCCACGGCTCCTGGGATGTGAAGTCCCACGCATAGGACGCAATTCCGTCGCTCTCACGACGGGGAACTTCGCCGATCGCGAGGTCGCACGGCTCCTCGGGCCAGCCGCCGAAAACCTCGGCGCGAAGATTCAGCATCCATGCATCCCTTTGCTTGCCCCACGCATTCGAGTCCGCAGGCAGGTCCACCGCGGCAGCCCCGACGAAGGTTTCATCGGCCTTTGTATTGATTTCATCGCCCGGCAGTCCGGAGAAAACACGGAGCGATTCCGGCTCCATGGATTTTACTGCGGGTTCGATGACTGCCATCGAGTCGGCGCCTTTCAGCCAGCGCTCGAACCATGCGAATGCGCCGACATTCAAAGGCTGCACATCTTTATGCGGGCCTTCGGCCACCTGCAGACCCAGTTTTCCGTCGGCACCGAGTGCCCGATACACACGGCGCACGCTGGCGTGCAGCGCCACCACTCCATCGAGCGGGAAAATGGTGTCCTTGTCCGTATTGGAAATGAGCAAAGGACGCGGGGCGACAAGCACCGCGACGCGGTCGTAGTCCCACCGACGGGTGTTGACCATGAACATGCAGTCGCAGTGCCCGGCAACCGCGCCATCCACGACGTAGTTCCGCAGAGTTGTGATCCCCGCGGTTGGCGCGACGACCTTCACCCGATCATCCAGGGCGGCAATCCACCACGAGTAGGCACCGCCGCCGCTCCGCCCGGTGACCCCGATACGCGCAGCGTCCACGTCGGCGCGGGTCTCGAGATAGTCCAGTGCCCGGATGCCGCTCCAAGCCTCCAGGCCTGCGGGCGTGTATCCGCGGGAAATCCACCACCAGCGCTCCTTGCTGTAGGTGCCGTGATGCTCTCCGCGAATCTCGCCGAGTTGCACCGTATCCAATACGAGGCAGACGTAGCCATGTCGCGCGAACCACGCGCCGTGATGCTCGTAGCCCGTCTTGTTTCCGAGACTCGTGCCGTCCTTCCCCTTCATGTCGCTATGGCCGCACACATAAAGAATGGTCGGGAGTCGGCCTTCGCTTTGCGCAGGACGGTAGAGATTTGCGGTAACGTAAAGTCCGGGGCGCGATTGAAAATGCAGCTTCTCCACGACGAATCCCGCGCCGTTCACCTCGCCCGTCTTCGTCGCATTAAGCGGCGTTCGTTCAGGCATGGGCGAAAGCCCAAGCATGCCGGCAAGTTCAGCCTTCCCGGTCGCCCGCATTCGCTCCCATTCATCCGCGTTTTCGGCGACCCGCATCGGCGCGCGCTCGATCGCTGCGACCTCGCGCTCGAAATAATCGGCCAGCAGCCTATTGCCGGGCAGTTCCCCGGCATGAATGCACAAAGAGGCGAGTGAGAGTAGAATCGGGAGTCGCATGCCGCGAAGCTCTCAGTTCGCCCTTCCCTGCTCAACCGAAAACCGCTCCCGCCCACCGACTCGGATGTGATGAAAATTGGATCACGTCCTCTACGGTTTCATCTCCATTTTCACCCGCATTGATCCGCGCGGTCAGAGGGTAATTTCCCTCATTCGCAAATCGGATGAGGCTCCGATGGCAAAATCGTCGGGCGCCGTCTTTCCGAGGATTCCTTTCGTCTTTCCGATCGTCGCTGCATCGATCTGCTCGGCGAGGATTCCATACTTGAAAAATCAGTCCTTCCCCGCCGTTCTCAACCTCTGGTGGCACCGGGGCTTCACCCGGATGCCTTCAGAAAAGTTTCGGCCGCGTTCGTCCGCAGAGTCGATTCACTATCCTGACGTTTGCCAACAGCCAATGTGTGCTCGATACCATGCAAAGGGTTCAGATAGGGTTCTCGGCGGTTCGACTGGCGAGCCCGTCCAAAAGGCTCTTTAAGGGTCTCTCACTAACTAAGTATCTCGCCACGGCCATTAAACCTTCATCTTTGGTTAAATTCGGCTCGAGACTCGCGATGAATTCGGCGGCGGCTTCAAACAGGGCTGGCATACTCGCTTCCCTGTAGAGTGGTAACTGCACACGCTTCTTCAAAAACTTATACAGGGAGATTCGGTCATCGATGGGGTAGTATTGCTGATTGTCCTTTTCAGACCCTTGTTGCTCGGCATTCTGCGCGGGTAATCCCCGGACAATTTGAAGCACCTCACCTAAGACAGCTTCCGCAGGTAACGGTGATTGCTGACGCCTCACCAATTGCAGGATTTCTTCGAGGAGGGCGCGATCCGCTCGCGGTTTTTGAGGCAGGTTAGCGGGGGCAGGAATCGCGGCGAGTCGGTTGGCAAGATCGGGCCACCAGCGACTAAAAACTCGTTCAAGCCGATCATCCGGCATCGGGTGTTCTCGAACAAGGTTCAGGCTCGCCAGAAGCTTTAGCGTGCCAGACTCGTCAGCATCAACTCCTTGGAATTGGGCGAGTGGAAATGGCACATCCGCTGCGGAAAGCATGAGACGATATGGAACTACCCTCGACTCTGTAATGCTTTTCGCGAGTGCGCCCGCCTCAAAAAGCAGCCAGGGAGCCACTAAATTCTCGGGCGTAAGGCATATGATTCCAATCCGGTTATCGGCAAGTTGCGACGTCAACTCATGTCCCCAACGAGCGCCGGCTGCGATGTCGTGCTCAGACATCCACGTCTCCAAATCTTGAATGGCCTCGGGCAGCATGTCTCTCAGCGCTAACGCCAGATGCCGGCTCCGATCTCCTGACCAACTGATGAATACTTTCGTGGACATAGGGGCTAGCGGCCTAACGACTAAGCGCTGGCACCGCAGTGGCGGCGGCGAGCGTTGGAAGCAGGGTTGAGGTTGAAGCGTGAGTGAAGCATGGAAAAGCGAAAGGAGCCACTGCGGTTGACCAGCCGCGTCTTGTTCGGCGTGTCATCAGACTACTGCCAAAATGTCTGCCATGCGGGTGGGGTCGATAAAGCCGGTAGTCTCAAAACTAGTACGCAGGCTTGGAAGACGTGTTCCGCACAGTTGAATGATGGAGAGAAAGTCTGATTTCTTACTGTTCCAGAGCGAGGCTGCGGCGGTTGCGGCTTCGTATGCACAGTAATTGATAACCTCGTCTAAAGCATGATTGGGAAGATTCGCGCTAAATTGCTTGAAGTCACCTGTGCGCGACGACTGGTAGAGAAGATCAGTAGTTGAAGTCATTTGCTGTTTGTAGTCTGAGTGTGCCGGAGCGATGCCGAACGACTGGATCGCGAACAAATCCGTGGGTTTTTAACCATCGCCTTTATAGGCGACAGTTTTGTTGGACTATTACAGGGCTGGGCGTTCATGCGTGTTGCTTTAGGCGCAAATGGCGGAATCGTGCAACCAGATTATGGGTTCTTCGGCGGTGGGCGGGATATTTTTGCTGAAAATGATCCACGGGCTCATCGAGCCCTCGCCGAGCCAAGACGCGAAAGTAGAGGGGCCGTCCCGGCCCCGGCGCGACACGCAGTGGCGCTCTACGCAAGCGCCTTTGGCGCTCGGGGCCGAGACGGCCCCGCTACCATTGCGACTCAATCGCTTGTTCCACTTTTAATCACACCCACAAAAAAGCCCCACCCGGCTGCGGGTGGGGCTTTGGTTTCTTTGATGGTGGGTTTGGTTTATGGGACGAGGTGCTCGATGGGGTCGCTCCATTCGCCGGTGATTTCGTTGGGGCCGATGACGCGGATGCGGATTTGCACGACGACTCCGGCGGGCAGGCCTTCGACGGTGGTGCTGGAACGGGTGGTGGTTTTGGCAGGCGTCCAAGCTCCGTTGGCGGTTTTGTATTGGATCTCGAAGGCGCGGGCTTTGGGCACGGGGGCCCACATGATGTCGAGCTCGGTGTTCCGGTCGCCGCCATCGTCGCGACGGAACTGAATGCACCTCTTGATGTTCTCATCGTCCGAAAGCTCGGGATGCCGGGCAACGAGGAACTGGCCATGGGTGCCATCACGACGGGCGGCCTGCGGGTACTGAATGCGGATATCGTGGACTCCCTGCAGATTCCGGATGCAGTAATCGAAGAGGTCGAGCGGCGCGAGCAGCGCGAACTTACACGCAGAGAAACGGCTTACCGTGGCATTCGCCCGACGCCGGAAGTTGAGGGAAAGATCGTCCTTTTGGTTGACGATGGCATCGCGACCGGTGCCACCATGAAGGTCGCCATTTCAGCGATGAGATTGCTGAATGCCGCGCGAATCATCGTGGCAGTGCCGGTCGCAGCGTCATCCACACGGCTCGAGATCGAGAAAACCGTGGACGAGTTTGTGTGCATCCTCTCGCCGGATGACTTTAGGGGAGTAGGCCAGTGTTACGAAGATTTCCCACAGACCACGGACGACGAAGTGCGGAGACTTCTCGAACTCATTCCCGGTTAGTTTTTCTTTGTCATCGCCAGCCCCGTCTTTCTGCCCGGAGGGATTTCGATGAGGGCAGATGACACAGGGCCGCTAAAACCGTTATTTGGCACAACTACTGCGTCTCACTTATGCAATCATCTCAACTCGTGAGTATAAACCAAAAACAAACTCTCATGCATCCATGCCCGACCACGGATCGTTCCGAAACCGGTTCGGGTTTGCCCGCAGCAATCCTGATACAAGAAAGTTTATGCTTGCCCAAATGAGCCAAATTATTCACGTATAGTGAAGGCCCCAACGGTGCCCCATGCTCGATAAATCACCCATCTTCAAGTATCGCTCTCACTGGCTCGCAATCCCAGCGTGGTCGGTGTTGGTTTTGTGCGGGTTTTGGACGATGGCTCAGTATGAGTTTTCACCCGGTATGCGGGCGGATATGGGCCAGTGGCCATCGGGTTCTCCTATCGTGCGCGCTCCGGATCGTCCCACGTTGGTCGTATTTGCGCATCCGCAGTGTCCGTGCACGCGGGCTACCATTTCGGAGTTGGAGCAGGCGATTGCGCAATGTGGGGACCGGATTTCCGCCCGCGTGTTTTTTTTCAAACCGGCGGGCTCGTCGCAGGACTGGGCAAGGACCGACTCATGGAAAGCGGCGGATGCGATTGCCGGGGTTTCGGTGCTTGAAGACGTGGACGGCGTCGAGGCGCGACGGTTTGGCACGGCGACGTCCGGGCAGTCGCTGCTTTTTTCGGTGGATGGACGGCTGATTTTTAGCGGCGGAATCACTGCAGCGCGCGGCCATATCGGGGAGAACGACGGACGTGCTGCGGTGATCTCGCTGGCGGAAGCCGGCAGTGCGAAACTTGTGGAGACCCCCGTTTTTGGATGCTCGCTGCTCGGGCAGGGCGAACCGATTCCGAAACCATCGATTCCATGACACGTCCCCTCGACCAGGCGAAAATACGAACGACGGTCCGGGAGCGCGCTGCGGCGTTACTGGCGGCACGTCTCCATGAGACATATTGCCGGACCGGTCAGATGTTTGCGGGCCTGATGGCGGTGCAGTTTCTGGCGGGTATCGCGATTGCGCTTTGGATTTCTCCGCGAGCGTGGGCGGGCGACACGAGTAGTCTGCATCCGCACGTCCAGACTGCGGTGCTGCTCGGAGGGGTGATCAGCGGCTTCCCGGTTTTACTGGCTTTGACGAGGAGCGGAGAAGCTCTGACGCGGCATGCGGTTGCTGTAGGCCAGATGATGATGTCGGCGCTGCTCATTCATCTCACAGGAGGGAGGATTGAGACGCACTTTCACGTTTTCGGCTCCCTCGCATTTCTGGCTTTTTATCGCGACTGGAGGGTGCTGGTGACGGCGACGGTGACGGTGGCGGCGGATCATTTTCTTCGCGGATATTTTTTACCGAAGTCTGTTTTCGGGGTGATTTCCGCTCCCGTGTGGCGGGCGTTCGAGCACACGGGCTGGGTGCTGTTCGAGGTTTTCTTCCTGGTAGTCGCCGTGAAGACCAAGCGGGAGCAACTTGAGGAGAGCGTCACCCGCGAGGCGCAACTGGAGACGATGAACGAATCCATCGAGTCCACCGTGCTCCAGCGCACGACCGAACTGCGCGACAGCGAGGCGCGGCTGCTGCGGTTTGTGGAGGGAAGCGGTCTTGGCTATTGGGACTGGAATGTCACAACGGGCAGCGTGAACTACAGCGGGCTGTATGGCGAAATGCTCGGGTATAAAAGTGCGGACCTCGAGCAAAGCTTCGCCACATGGGAGCGGCTGGTGCATCCGGATGACAAGCCCCCGGTGCTGAGTTCCCTTCAGGCGCATGTGGAGGGCCGTGTGGCGGTTTTCGAGGGCGATCACCGGATGCTGGAGGCGGCCGGCACGTGGCGATGGGTCCGGACGAGGGGGATTGTGGTCTCGCGGGATGCGGAAGGGAGACCCACGCGGGTCGCGGGTTCACACACCGACATTCATGAGACGAAGTGCGCGGAGGAGTCTCTGCGGCTCCGCGAGGCGGAACTGTCGCAGTTCAAAACGTTGCTCGATCAGACGCACGATTGCGTCTTCATGTTCCGGCCGGGCGACCTGCGTTTCATTTATTTCAATCGTGGCACCCTGAAACAGGTGGGATACTCGGCGGTGGAACTGATGGGGATGACGCCAATCGACATCAATCCGTATTTCGACAAGCCGATGTTTAACCGGCTCGTGGCTTCGCTGGTTGACGGAACAAAAAACGTCCTCCGCTTTGATACCGTGCACCGTCACAAAAACGGCAGTGATGTACCCGTCGAGATCGCGCTCCAGTATGTATGCGAGACCGGGGAGGAGCCGCGGTTTATCGCGGTTGTTCGGGACATCACCGAGCGGCGGCAGGGCGAGGCGAAATTGCAGGCGTTTACGGAAAATCTCGAACGGACCGTGAGTGAGCGCACTGCGGAATTGCGGATGAGCGAGCGTGAATTCCGGTCCACTTTCGAGGGCGCGGCGGTGGGCATTGTCCATGTGAATGTGGACGGCACCTTTCAGCGTGTGAATCCGCGGATGTGTGAAATCAGCGGACGGACCGAGGACGAGCTGATCAGCACTCAATTTGGGCTGCTGGCCCACGCGGATGATTTGCCGGCGGAGCTTGAAGGTGTGAGCCGCCTGATGAGCGGCGAGACAAAAACGTTCACCATGGAGAAGCGCCTGATCCACAAAGACGGCTCGATCGTGTGGATCAATCTCACGGCCTCCGCAGTGTATAATGACGACGGCTCTATCGCATACCTCATCGGCTTCGTCAAAGATGTCTCCGATCGCATCCGCGCGGCGCAGGCACTTGCGGACAGCGAGCGCTTTGCCCAGGGCTCTCTCGACGCTCTTTCCGCGCACGTTGCAGTCTTGAATTCCGAGGGCAGTATCGTCGCGACCAACCAATCCTGGCGGGAGTTTTCCGGCGAAGCGGAAGCCGGGGTAAACCGGTTGTGTGTGGGCGCCAATTATCTTTCGGGCTGCGACTCGGCGAGCGGAGCTAATTCCGAGGGGATTGCGGAAATTGCGCATGGGATTCGCGAAGTCCTCGCCGGCAAAGCCGATGAATTCTCGCGGGAATACCATTACCACGGCACCGCTGCGGAGCTGTCGTTCACGTGCCGTGTAACAAGATTCAAAGGCGAAGGTCCTGTCCAAATCGTCGTCGCCTACGAAGACATCACCGACTTAAAGCACGCCGAAGTCGCGCTGCTCTCCCAACAGGAACTCAACCGACTGACGCTGGAGAATCTCGCCGAGGGGGTCGTGGCGTGTGATGAAAAAGGAAGGCTGTTCCTTTTCAACAAGCCGGCCCGCGAATGGCACGGCACCGACCCCCGCGACATCCCGCCGGACCAATGGGCAAGCCACTACGAGCTGTTCGAAGGCGACGGCTCGACGCCGCTCGTTACCGAGCGTATCCCGCTGATACGCGCTTTCAAAGGAGAACCCGTGGAGGGCGTGGAGATGAGTATCGTGCGACACGGAGCGCAGCCCCGGTTCGTGCTGGCGAGCGGTGCTGCGATTGTGGACGGCTCCGGGAAAAAGCGTGGCGCCGTCGTCGTCATGCGCGATGTCACCGAGCGGCGGCAGGCCGAGGAGGATTTGCGGCGTTCCCTGCGCGAAAAGGAAGTGATGCTGAAAGAGATCCATCACCGCGTGAAAAACAATCTCCAGGTCATCTCCAGTATTCTCGATCTGCAACTGGACACCGTGACCGATCGGCTCATGCAGTTGACGCTCAAAGAATCCATCAACCGCGTGCGCTCAATGGCGATGATTCACGAGGGCCTTTACCAGGGCACCACGCTCTCGCGCATCGAGTTTGCCGGCTACACAGAACGACTTGCCAATGTCCTCCTCGTCTCCTACTCGCCGCGGAGCGACGTGCACCTCATCGTCGAAGCGAAGCCTGTCGAACTCAATATCGAGACTGCCGTTCCATGCGGCCTGATTCTCAACGAACTGATCTCCAACGCGCTCAAGCATGCCTTCAAGGCCGACAAGCCGGGCCGCGTGCTCGTCACGGTGGGCCCGACCGAAACGGGAAGCGTGCGCCTCACCGTCCACGATTCCGGTCCCGGGATGCCTGCTGGCTTTGACTTGAAAAAGCAGAGCACCCTCGGACTCCAACTTGTCCACGCCCTCACCCACCAGATCAAAGGAAAGATGACTGTCACCAACGACAATGGCGCACTCTTTGCGCTGGAGTTTAAAGAACTCAACTACAAAGAAAGAAACTGACCTATGCAAAGACCGGCAAAAATCCTTATTGTCGAAGACGAAAGCATCGTGGCCATGAGCCTCCGACGCCATCTCGAGCGGCTGGGCTTCATTGTTACCGACATCGCAGACAACTGCGAAGATGCGCTGCAAATGGCGGCGGACACGCCGCCCGACTTGATCATGATGGACATCATCATCCAGGGCGACCGCGACGGAATCGAAACCGCCCGTGCATTGCGCGCCGTCCAGGACGTGCCCATCGTCTTTCTTACAGCGCATTCCGACGACAGCACGCTCAACCGCGCCAAACAAACGCTTCCGTACGGATACCTCGTCAAACCCTTTGAAGAACGGGAGCTCAAAACCACGATCGAGCTGGCCATCTACCGGCATGAGGCCCAGACCATTCAACGCCTCCAGCATAATGCCATCACCGAGGCCACGGTAGGCATCGCCATCGCGGACGCACGGCAGCCCGGATGGCCGCTCGTGTTTTCCAACCCCGCATTTGAAAAAGCGTCCCACTCGGAGTCCGTCGCGGAGAGCCGTCACAGCCTCATGGACATCTGCGGAAACATCACCGATGAAAGTGGGACCCGAGCCATCGAATCGTTGCTGAAAAGCGGCACCAGCGGGCGCATTGCGACCTCGACACGGAATTTGCGCGGCCAGACTTATCACTTCGAAACCATCTTCACTCCGGTCCGCGATTCGGCAGGAAAACTCACGCACTACCTCGCCATCCAGCAAGATACCACGGAGCGGACCAGGGCGGAAAAACACACACTCCGCGCCCAACGACTCGAGAGCATCGGCACCCTTGCAGGCGGTGTCGCGCACGACCTGAATAACGCCCTCGCACCCATCCTCCTCGGAAGCGAACTGTTGCGGATGCAATACCCGGAATCCAACGACCTGCTCGAGACGATCGAGGGCAGCGCTCGGAGGGGTGCTGATATGGTCAAGCAACTCCTCACATTTGCCAAAGGTGTCGAGGGGGAAAGACTGCTCGTTCAAACACAACACCTGCTCAAGGAGATGGAGAAAATCATCATGAGCACTTTCCCGAAAAACGTCGACCTGCGGACGAACTACGGCAGCAACCTCGATCCGATTCTCGGCGATTCGACGCAGCTCCACCAAGTCCTGCTCAACCTTTGCGTAAACGCTCGCGACGCCATGCCGGGCGGAGGAACGCTCACGCTTGAATCGGATAATCTGACTATCGACGAGACATTCATCAGCACGGCACCCGAAGCGAAAGTCGGAAGGTATGTCGTCTGGAGAATCACCGACACCGGCTCGGGAATTCCGGCGGACATTCTGGACCACATCTTCGAGCCGTTCTTCACTACGAAGGACTCCGACAAAGGCACAGGTCTCGGCCTTTCCACCCTTCTGGGAATCGTAAAAAGCCATGGCGGATTCGTCCGCGTGTATTCCGTGCCGGGACGCGGAACCACTTTCACAGTCTATCTCCCGTCTGCATCACAAGCGCACGAAGCCGTAAGCTCCATGCAACCCGCCGCATGCGGTTTCCGAGGCGACGGTGAAATGGTCCTCGTTGTGGACGACGACATCCCCGTCTTGAAAACCGCGCGCAACGTTCTCACCTCTCTGAACTTCAAAGTCATCACCGCATCCGACGGCACCGATGCACTCATCCAAGTTGCCAACAAGCGCACGGAGATACGCGCCATAATCACCGACCTCCACATGCCGCACATGGACGGCTTGAGCTTCGTGAAAGCAATGAAGCACATGATACCCGACGCAGGAATCATCGTGGCCAGCGGACGAATGGACGAAAAAGAGAGAACGGAGTTCCGGCACCTTGGGGTGAGCAGCATGCTCGACAAACCATTTACCCAGGAAACACTCGTCAAGGCGCTCAAACTCGCACTGGGCAAATAGCGCGTGCATCGCGCGGAGTGAGAAGAGGTAAACCGTTACGGCCCTGTCTCGCTCCCGTTATTCGAAACGAGTGATACTCAGCGATGTGGCAGAGCCCGGACGGGCCTCGGGGGCTGCTCGTCACGATTTCCGGCCATCGCCTTTTGCCGCGAGCAGCCGCTGAATGGCAGCCATGAGCTGCGGGATTTTGACTGGTTTCACAAGGTGCTCGGAAAATCCTGCGTCGTGGCTCTTGCGAATGTCCTCCTCCATGCCGTATCCGCTCATCGCGATTCCCGGAAGCGGCTGGACGGCCTGCATTCTGGTCATCAGTTCACACCCAGAGGCATCGGGCAGACCCAGATCGCTCACGAGGATGTCGAAGGTTTCAGTCTTTGCCAGCGCAAGCGCGCTCGCGACCGTGCCGGCTAGGGCGACGACGAATCCTTCGTGTGAGAGGAGGGTTTTCAGGGCTCTTGCGGTATCGGGGTGGTCTTCGACGATGAGGAGCCGCAGGGCAGGAGTCTCGATGCGCTCCGGCTCGGCTGGTTTGTCCGTTTCTGCGCCTTTCAGCGATGTGCCGGGGACTTCGATGACAAAGGTCGCGCCTTGCCCTGCACCGGGGCTCTCGGCTCGAATACTCCCGCCGTGGAGTTCGATGAGCGCTTTTGAAATGGCGAGGCCGAGACCGAGACCGCCGAACTGGCGGGTGATGCGGGCGTCGCCCTGCTCAAACGCATCGAAGATTCGCGGCAGGATATCCGCAGGGATGCCGGCACCGTTGTCGGTGACGCGGACTTCGACGCGCGTTTTCGAGAGCCGCTTGCTCGTGACATGGATTCGACCGTTTCGCGGTGTGAATTTCACGGCGTTTTTGAGGACGTTCCACACCACCTGCTCGAAACGCGCCGGGTCGGCGGTGATGAATCCCGCATCTTCGGAGAGGTCCAGCGTAAGCTCGACCTCCTGCCCGAGCAATTGCGGACGGCAAATGGCGCACACGTGCAGCACTGCCGCGTTCAGTTCCAGCGGCTCCGGCCGCAGCGCCAGCTTGCCACTCACGATGCGATTCACGTCGAGAAGGTCGTCGATGAGCTTGGTCTCCATCTCGATGTTTCGCCGAATCATGGACATGTCGTCCCGGACGTCCGGACGCAAATTCGGGTCATGTTCCAGTGCCGCCACAGTCATCAGCACCGGCGTGAGCGGTGTGCGCAACTCGTGGCTGAGAACGGCGAGGAAGCGGTCCTTGCTGCGGTTTGCCGCCTCCGCAGCTTCTTTTGCCTCGCTTAATTTATCGGCGGCCAGCTTGCTTTCGGTGATGTCGAGGTTGGTTCCTACGACCCATTCCACCTTGCCTTCAAGATCGGTGCGAACGGTTTCGACCGACAGGATCGTGCGCCGTTCGCCGTTGTCGGCGCGCACGATGCGAAACTCAACGTTGCCGGTTCCCCGGGACAGTATCAATTCCCGCAACACCGCCTCCTGCCGAATGAGGTCCTCCGGCAGTACGGCATCGGCCCACGTCTGATAACTAACACAACCATTCTCCGTGCGTGCGAGGCCATAAATCCGGAACATCTGTGCGTCCCAGCGAACTTCATTGGTGATCACGTTCCATTCCCAAATACCCACTCCCGTCGCCTCGGTGGCGAGGCGCACCCGCTGCTCGCTGGCGCGCAACCCTGCTTCGGCCCGCTTCAACTCCACGGTGTCGAAAAACGTCGTGATGGCTCCGACGACGACGCCCTGCGCGTCTTTCAGCGGAGCGAAATTGACCATAACCGGCAGGAAGCCGCCGTCCGGCCGTTGAATAAAGACCTCCACATTAAAAGCCGGAATACCCGTGCGCAGCACCTCGACAATCGGACTTTGCGAAAGGGGCAGTTCGCTTCCATCCATCAACCACAGTTTAATTGAGCCACAATACCTCTCCACGCCGCAAACCGGCTCCCTCCCCCAGAGCTCGGCAGCGCGCCGGTTGTAGTGCTGGATCACCGCGTGCTGGTCGCACGAACATACCGCCATCGGGGCAGATTCGAACAGCGTTCGAAACCGTTCATCGCTCGCGCGAAGTTCAGCTTCGCTCTGCTTGCGCCGGGAGATGTCTTCGACGACCGCGATGAGATAGTCCGTTTTTCCTTCGGGCGTATCCGACGAACTCACTGTGAGATTCACCCACATCGTGATGCCGTCTTTGCGGACATACCGTTTCTCCATCGTGTAGGACTCGATCTCGCCGGCGAGCAGTCGGTTGAGTTGGGACAAATCTGCGTCGAGGTCGTCGGGATGTGTGATTTCTTGAAACGTCTTTCGGAGCAGTTCCTCGCGCGGATACCCGGTGATTTCACAAATCCGTGTATTGATGCGTAACCAACGCCCATCGGGCGCCACATGGGCGATGCCGACCGCCGCGTTCTCAAACGTCCCGCGAAAGCGCTGATTGCTCTCACGCAAAGCAGCCTCCGCAAGCTTTCGGTCGGTGATATTCCGCGCGACTTTTGAGGCACCAATGACCTTGCCCGATGCGTCAATCACGGGCGACGCCGTGATAGAAACATCAATCAACCGTCCGTCCTTCGTTTGTCGAACCGTCTCCGTGTGCTGCGCTCTCTCTCCGCGGCGAATTTTTGCGAGAATGCGCTTCTCCTCGTCGAGCCGGTCCGGCGGAATCAGCCGGGTAATGGAGGTCCCGATCATCTCTTCAGCCGTGTAGCCGAAGATTTGCGCCGCGCCTTGATTCCAACTGGTAATAATTCCGTTGAGATCCGTGCTGATGATTGAGTCTGCTGAGGAATTGACAATCGCAGCCAGCCGGTTGGCTGAGATCTCCGCATTCTTGCGGAAGGAGATGTCGCGAACGCTGCACTGAATGACCGAGCGACCCGCTTCATTATACAAATTCGCCAAGACCTCGACTTCATGCGTCCGGCCATCACTGCTCACCAGCGGGAGATCATCGTACCGGGTCTGTCCCGTCGCCCTCAACTTGGTGAACATCTCCCGGTTCGCGGACTCGTCTTTAAAAAGCCCGATTTGAAACAACTTCATCCCCAACAGCTTCTCGCAGGGATAGCCGAGCAATTGGGTCATGAAGGGGTTGGCGTCGATGATGATCTGGGAGTCGGGGTCGAGCAACAGCACGCCGTCGTGCGAAGCTTCGAAGAGCCGCCGGTATCGCATCTCGGAAGTTTGCAGGTCCGTCACGGCCTTGGTCAATTCAAGCGTCCGCTCCTCCACCCTTTGCTCCAGTGCGGCATTTGCGCGCGTCAGATTCTCCTCGGCGGCCTTGCGCGCGGCGACTTCCCGCTCGAGTTCCTCCGGGCTGCGCATCCTGAGCGCCTCCGGCAAAACCGAGAATAACGCGGCCACCGTCCCCCACGAGACGATGCCGGTGCAGAGCTTAATCAAGCCGGAGAGCCTGTACGCGGGCCACCAAAAGACGACCGCATCCATCAAATGCGTCGTTCCGCAGAGCAAAATGAACGCTCCAAAAAGCAGGAAGATCATGCGGAAGGGCAGGTCCTTCTTATGCCGCAAAAAGTAAACAAGGACCAACGGTATCGCGAGATACGCAGCCCATACACTCAGGTCGGAAAGGATATGCAGCCAGCCTTCCGCAGGGGTCCATTTCCCGCAAGTCCACCGGGGCGGATAGTCGGAGGTCTCGAATAGTTTGGAGAAAAAATCTATCATCGTTCCGTGGTTCCCGTGCCACCTGCAGGATCCTGCGGAAACGTCACTAAACGTTCGAGCCCGTCCGGTCCTAACACCAGCGTGCCGCCGTAACGCGCCACGATTGCGGCCAGCTCGTCATTGACCTCCGCGTCCAACGCGGGAGGACGATGCGCCGTCTCGGTATCCCATGAACGCTGCATCTGGAAGCAGGCATTCCCTCCACCTGCAAACGCTCTGACAGTGCCCCCGCCTAAAGAGAAAAAGCGGTCCGCAACTTCAACGATGATGATGCTCACGGCCTGGGCGTCGGCAAGGGACGAGCAGTCGCCTCCATCAAACGCCCATCCGACATCCTTGTCCGCCGAGTTCACGCGCTGACGGGCCCGGCACTGCTCAAATAGTGAACTGAGGAACACTCTGGCTGGCGCCGGAATCCGAAATCGCACCCCGAGGCGTAGTTGCAATTCCTCCAGACACACGATGAGGGCGCGCACTTTTGCGATCGGGCTGCTCTCCACCGCCCCGGCTCCCGCGCGCTGGAGCAGAATCGCTTGCAGGTCCATCGCGGCCAGACAGTTTCTCACGTCGTGAGAGTGGCGGCGGATGTAACCATCATGCCGGACGGGTTCGGTGTTGGAATGATTTTGCATCATGTGTCGCGGCACAAAAGACTCTTCCACGCCGGATACGTCAATGGAAAGATAAGCGCTCAATCCGAGTGCCGCGACCGATTTCCGCCAATGGCCAATCGATTCCTGTTCATGATCCGGCAATTCCGATTGTCCTCTGGATAACCTCCGGCGCAGTCGTGATATCCGCAGATGTGACCATCAAGTTCGTCACCGCTCGAAAACAATGACTGGTTCCGTCAACCTCCCCGCACCTGCCGGCGAGCGGATCGGAGAGAACAATCATACAGATCGACCGCCCCGCAGCACGCTCAATGAGTTGCTCCGCCCACAGACGGGCGGATACCGGGATGAGCCGGTCGCCATGCAGTATTTCCCACGCCCCACGGCAAAGCCGGGCATATTTCTATCTCGCTATCGTCCTCGGGGAACTTCCTGAAACCATCGGTCAGCGATGACGGCACCGGCGTGAAGAATATCAAAGGGAAGCATGAGGGCATGGGCATTCGCACCATGAATTACCGGGCGGAAGCGCTCGGCGGCTCTCTCACATTCAGCAACCGCCCCGGCGGCGGCACCACCGTGATCTGTAAAATCCCCAAACCCGCCGAAGGCCACCCAAAGGAGTACTCCCATGACACCCAAAAACGCGAAAACGACCAATGAACCCGCACCCGGCCCCAGGAAGTCGCGAATTTACCTCGTCGATGACCATCTTTGTGTCGCGGGTAGGAGGGCGAGGCGGGGGGCCGTGTGGGCTACGACCCAAGCACGATCATTGCGCCGTCCACCGCCATCAACAAATCCGGTGAACTCGGAATGAATTCCCACCCTGGAGGCGCTTCGCACCTCCAGGGACTGGGACGCCCCTCTCTCTTTTTGAGGCTGAACTGCCGCGCGGTTTATGGCAGCGGCTTGATCTCGATCTTGCGGTAGTGGACTTCGCTTCCTGGATCGTGGCCCTGGATGGCGATGGTGCCGGTGCTGAGCTTGCGTCCGGCGAAGTTCTTCGGCGGCTGCCAGCCTTCGGGCTCGACCCATTCCGAAATGACTTTGTCGTTTACCTTGGTCGTGATGGTGCGGTCTTTCACGACGATGGTCATCGTGAACCATTCGTCGTCTTTTGCGGGTGCTTCAAAGTTGTCTTTGATGCCGTAAACGCCTGCGGTTTTCTTCGGGTCCGTGTGGGTGTTGTTGACCTGGATTTCGTAGCCTTTGCCCGGCCATCCCGAGTCCTGGAACGCGGTGTGGATATAGACGCCGGAGTTGGCCTTGGCTTTGGCCATGACTTCGACTTTGAGCTCGAAGTTTTTGAATTCATTGGCGCCCTTGCCGACGTAGAAAAGATGGGCGCGGTCGCCCTTTACGACGAGTTCGCCGTCTTTCACGCTGAAGGTTGCGGGGTTCTCGTTGACCTTCCAGCCTTCGAGATCCTTTCCATTGAAGAGTGGGATCCAAGGCTGCGGATCAGCAGCGAGGACCGAAGTGACGGCTAGGGCGAGTGCGACGAGTATTTTCATGCGTCGCGACGGTTAAATAGAACGGAGGCGTGTGTCCAGCGCGTTGCGCATGAAAATGCCGCCACGTTCGGGAGTTTCGAACTTTACTTGTGCGCGACGGCGGCGGGTGCGGGGCGTTCGCTGAGTTGATTGAGGATTGGCGCGGGCCAGATTCCCAAGACGAACACCAAGCCTACCAAGCCTACAACGAACACGCGTGTGAGCGGGCCAACAGTGATTGCGGTCTCGTCGTTCGGCTCGTCCCAATACATCGCAGCGATTACCTTGATGTAGTAGTAAAAGCCTGCGCCGACGCCAATGATGCCGACTGCGATGAGGGCCCATTGTCCGGCTGCGACGGCGCTTTTGAAGACGAGGAATTTGCCGAGAAATCCAGCGGTGAGCGGGATGCCGGCGAGGCTGGCGATGGCGACCGTCATGGCGAATGCGAGGAACGGGTTGCGCTTGCCAAGCCCGGCGAAGTGCCGGATGTCGTCGCCGCGAGATTGACGGGCAACCGTCGTGAGGACGAGGAACGACAGGAGGGTCATAACGAGATAACCCGCGAGGTAAAAGCTGATGGCTTCCTTCGCGCCGACCGGGTCCGCGCCGAGCGATGCACAGGCGACAAGCAGGTAGCCTGCGTGTGCAATGCTGGAGTATGCGAAGAGGCGCTTGAGGTTATCCTGCGGCATCGCGGTGAGGTTGCCATAGAGCAACGTCAGCACTGCGAGGAGCACGAGGACGCCAATCACTTTCGCGCTGATTGCGGGGACTGCGAGGAAGACGTCGAGCACGCGGACAAGAACGACAAATCCGGCGGCTTTGCTGCCCACGCTGAGGAACGCGGTGATGGGTGTCGGCGCGCCTTGATAGACGTCGGGAACCCAAAGCTGGAACGGCGCGGCTGCGATTTTGAAGCCCAGCGCGATGAGCACGAGCATGACGCCAAACAGGAGCGCATGTTCATTTCCCACGAGGGCGCCGCCATTGGCGAATCCGGTGACAAGCGCGGCCTTCACATCAACAAGACGGGTCTGGCCCGTGAGTCCGAAAATCCAGGTGATTCCATAGACGAGGAATCCGGTGCTGAGCGCACCGAGAATGAGGTACTTCACGCCGGCTTCGAGCGATTGCTCGTGGCGGCGCATGTAGGCGACGAGGATGTAGAAGCCGATGGTGACGAGTTCCAGCGCAACAAAGATGAGCACGAAATCCACCGCCGAAGCCATGAACATGAGTCCCGCGCAGATGAAAACGGGCAGACAGTAAAACTCGCCGGTCCCCCGCCCTTCCTCGGTGCCCGGGATGAACTTTGCCAGCACGCTGCGATATTCCAGCGCCATGACGAGCACGATGGCTGTCGTGGCGAGAGCGATGCGCTTGAAGAACATCGATGTGGCGTCGTCGGAATAGAAATCCCACATTCCGCCACTGCCGAAGACGTAGTCCGCGGGACGCTGGATGGTGAAAAATGAGAATCCGATAATTGCGAGCAGGACGGCAATGGCGTAGCGCGCCATGTGCGAGCGATCGGCGGTTTTGCTAAACGCCTCGGCGAAAAGCATGAGCAGTCCGAGAATCAGGACGGCGACTTCGAGCGTGATGGCTGGGATGATTTGTTGCATGGGCTAGTTGGCTTGCGCGGTACGGAGAATCGCGGTAGAAGTGCGCGTATGACTGTTCAACATTTGAAAGATACCGTGAACACTGTTCCGTTTATTCCGTTCAGAATTCATTATCCGGGAGGTCCGGCAATTGATGTTCCGCACAGGGACTACATCTCGTTTTCGCCGACTGGTAGAATCACGTTCGTCGCGCTGCCTGATGATCGATTGTTCCGAATCGACGTGGCGTTGATCACTTGCCTGGAAGAACTCCAGCCAACTGCACATTAAATCTCTCACTTTCCAATTAGCGCCTCCACGCTTGGCTGAATGAAATTGAGCATGGATTTCGGCCACACGCCGGCGATGAGGAGCACGGCGAGGAGCAGCATGACGCTCCTGCGGACGGTGCATGGCGGGTCTTTGATTCCCTCGACGTTGGCCAGCGCCTCGCCCTGGAAAATCTGGCGGTAAGCCCGCAGCATATACACGGCGCTGATGACGACACCCCACAGTCCGCAGACCGTCGCGATTTGGATACCGGCGAGATTGAGCGTTCCGGCCGGACCGGATTTGAACGCGCCGAAGAAGACCATTGTTTCACCGGCGAAGTTCGCAAAGCCGGGAAGTCCGATGCTGGCGAATGCCGCCATGCCGAAGGCGTATCCGAGGAACGGCGCGCCTTTCGCCACGCCACCGAAATTAGTGAAGGCGAGCGATGTGGATTTCTGCCGGAGGTATCCGCACATCGCGAAGAGCGCCGCAATGCTGAGCCCGTGTCCGAGCATGAGCAGCGATGCGCCGGTGACGCCGATGGCATTTCCCGCGGCGATGCCGAGGAAGATGTAGCCCATGTGCATGACCGACGAGTAGCCGAGCATCCAGTCGAGCTTCTTCTGCGCGATGGTGACGAGGCCGATGTAGAGAATGTTCGCGACGAGCAGGACGAGCAGGAGATTCATCCAGACTTCCGCGCCTTCAGGAAGCATCGGCAACGCGATGCGAATCAGGCCGTAGAGGCCAAACTTTTTCAATACGCCTGCATGGAGCATGGCGACCGGGGTCGGCGCGCTGGCATACGCCGGAGCGGCCCATGAATGGAACGGGAAGAGCGAGATGAGAACACCGAAGCCGACGAGGAGCCAGATGTAGATGCCGGCTTGCTGGTCCGCAGGGATGAGATGCCGCGCCTTGGTCATCGCGATCATGTCAAACGTGCGGGCACCTTCCGGAAATGCGAGATAGAGTTTCGCAAGACCGACGAGCAGGATCATGCTTCCGACGGCGAGATAGATGGTGATTTTCCACGCCGCGACCTGACGCTCGCCGTGTCCCCAAATGCCGATGAGCAGGAACGTCGGGATGAGCGCGAGTTCGTGGAACGCGTAGAAGAAGAACATGTCCACCGAAGCGAACGCGCCCGCTGCGCCGCCACTGATGAGCAGCACGCAAGCGTAAAAAAGATTCTCCCGCTTATCGATTCTCGGAGTCACCCACACGGCGGCAACCGTCACGACTGCGGTGAGCAAAAGCATGACGAGCGCAAGGCCGTCCGCACCGAAAGTCAGATTCAGTCCCCACTCGGGAGCCACGGCCCAAGTCGAACCATAGGCGAATCCGCCGGGGGTCGAGGGCTTGTAACCGATGAGCGCCACGACGGTGAGCACGAGTTGCGTCCAGGCGGAAAGCAGCGCGCTTTTTCGGGCCGGTGCGCCGAGCGCGATGACGATCGCGTTCAGGATGGGCAGTAGAACGATGAAATTAAGAACGGTCATTTAGTTCTTCGATGTAAAGTGAACGATGGCTCCGATGACAGCGACGACCACGAGGGCGACAAGTGCGTAAAGCATCCAAGGTGATGAAGCGGCCATATTATTTAAAAACTACGAACCAGATGAGCCCCACAACACCGAGGCCGAAAACGAAGGAGTAGCCCTGCACATTTCCAAATTGAAGCAGACGGAAGAGGAATCCGACGCTCCACGCCGCCATGCCTGCCAGCCGGACGATTCCGCTGATGAGGCTGTCGATGGCGTTCGCGATGTAGGCGAGGACGTCCTGCGTGCCCGCGACAATCGCGCCGTAAATCTCGTCGAAGTAAAACTTGTTGCGGAAGAGCGGGAGTGAAAGCGGCTCTTTGTCCTTGCCGGTGTAGAGCGTGAACGCAGCGAACGTTCCGATTGCAAAGGCGATGGTCGCGGGAATTGCGATACCCCAGTGGAAATGCTGCTCGTGAGAGAAGAACCAACCTTCCGTGCCGTATGCGGCGAAGACGCTCAAGAACGCTAGGACGATGAGCGGCACCGTCATGCGCGCCGGGCAATCGTGACCGTGATGCGCGGCTTCCGTGCGGGGCTTGCCGAGGAAGGCGACCACGAAAAGGCGGGTCATGTAGAACGCAGTGAGCACGGCAACCGTGAGTCCGATAAAATAGAGCGGTGTGCTCTTTTCGCTCGCTGCCTCGAGAATGGAATCTTTCGACCAAAAGCCCGCCAGCAAAGGAAAGCCTGTGAGAGCCGCAGTACCGATGGCGAATGTGATCGCGGTCTTCGGCATATGCTTCAAAAGGCCGCCCATTTTCCAGATGTTCTGCTCGTGATGCAGCGCATGGATGACCGCGCCGGCTCCGAGGAAGAGCAGCGCCTTGAAAAACGCGTGCGTGAAAAGGTGGAACATCGCAGGCCCGCCGTTTGCGTCGGGCGCGAGGCCGATTGCCATGACCATGTAGCCGAGCTGCGAGAGCGTGCTGTAAGCGAGAATGCGCTTAATGTCGTCCTGCTGCGTGGCCATCAGCGCTGCGAGCAACGCGGTGACGCCGCCGACCCACCCGATGGTCATTCCGGCTGCCGGAGACAACCCGATGAGGAACGCAATACGCGCCAGCATGAATACACCCGCTGCAACCATGGTCGCTGCGTGGATAAGCGCGGAAACCGGCGTCGGACCTTCCATCGCGTCGGGGAGCCAGGTGTGCAGAGGAAACTGCGCGCTTTTTCCGAGCGTTCCGCAAAACACCAGCAGGATGGCAGCGAGGAGAAATGCCGGGCTTTGCGTCAGCACAGCAAGGGAGGCAGCACTGCTGAGACCTTCAAAAGTAACGGTGCCGGCCGTGCTCCACAGCATCAGGATTCCGAGCATGAAGCCGAAGTCGCCGATGCGGTTCATCATGAACGCCTTGTTTGCCGCCTTGCCCGCTGCGTCGCGTGTGAACCAGTGGCCGATGAGCAGGTAGCTGCTCACGCCGACGAGCTCCCAGAAGATGAACATCATCGCGAAGTTGTCCGCGAGGACGATGCCGAGCATCGAGAACATGAACAGCGAAAGATGGCCGAAGAAGCGCGCCTTCGACTCGTCGTGCTCCATGTAAACGGTGCTATAAAGATGCACGAGAAAGCCGATACCCGTCACCACGAGCAGCATGACCTGACTGAGCATGTCGAGCTGCACGCCGAACGGAATCTGGAGCGATCCGACGCTGATCCAGCTCACTGCGCTATGAACCTTCGGCAGCGAAAACGCAGCCAGACTTCCCACGATCCCGAAGAATGCGGACATCGTGGAAACCACAGCCGCAGTCCCATGATTACGCCGCAACGCAAAGAGGATGAGCACCGCTGTGACAAGCGGATTCAGGAGGATGAACCACGGGATGATTTCGTTGTTGTTCATCGATTAAAACTTGAGAGTCGTGATGTCCTCGACGTGCGTCGTCTGCCGGGCGCGGTAGAGTGCGACGATGATCGCGAGTCCGACGGCCACTTCCGCCGCGGCGACGGTGATGATGAAGAACGTCAGAACTTGCGCGTTGAAATTCGGCAGGCCCTCATTTGGAGTGCCGGCGGCGCCAACATTGAACCGGCTGAATGCGACGAGCGAGAGATTCGCGGCGTTGAGCATCAACTCGAGGCACATGAAAATGATAATGATATTCCTCCGGAGCAGCACGCCGGCGAAGCCGATCGTAAACAGCAATCCGCTGACGAGTAGATAATGGTTGAGAGTCAGGGTCATTTCAGTTCGCGTTTGGAGATGACGATTACGCCGACGGTGGCGACGAGGATAAGGACGCCGATTACTTGGAACGGCAGAGTGTGAAGCGAGAAGAGCGTCTCACCGACTTTTTGCAAATCGTTGAGCGACTCTCCCGCAGGAAGCTTGAGCTCGGGGAAGGGCTTGTCGCCGCGAGGATGCCCGCCGAGAACTCCGATCAGCTGCGCGGCAAACGCAAGGGCGACCAGCGCGCCGCCACCGATTGCGAGCTTGTTGAACTTGCGGCGCTGCTCGGCTTTGAGGTCGAGAAGCATGATGATGAAAAGAAACAGCACCATGACCGCGCCGGCATAAACCACGACCTGGATGCTCGCGATGAAGTAGGCGTCGAGCCCGACATAAAGTGCGGCGAGGCAGAAGAAGCTGACGACAAGACTCAGTGCGGATGCAACCGGATTTCGGTTTGCGACGACACTGATGCCAAAGCCGAGCATGAGGACTGCGAAAAAATAGAAAAGGATCGGGTGCATTATTTCTCCGGGTTCCACTTGTGAACGAGGCCTTTGAACACGCCGCCCAATTCGTAGAGTTTCGCTTTGTTATGAACCATCTCGCCGCGGGTAATGCCGGTGATGGCGTAATCTTTGCGCAGGTAAATCGCCTGCTCGGGGCAGACTTCTTCGCACATTCCGCAATAGATGCAGCGAATCATGTCGATATCGAATTCCGCCGGACGCTTCTCGACTTTCGCGAACTTGTCGTCCGCAGGGATTTCCATCGGCTTGATGGTGATGGCGCGGGGCGGGCAGATGAACTCGCAGAGCTGGCAGGCCACGCAGCGCTCGCGGTCGTGCTCGTCTTTAACGAGTGTCGGCGCACCGCGATAGTGCTCGGGCAATTCGGCATCCCACTTTTCCTCGGGATACTGCATCGTGACCTTGGTCTCGCCTTTGATGATCTTTTTGAAGTGACCGAAGGTGATTTTGAGTCCGTTCAGGATGCTCGGCAGGTATGCCTTTTCTTTGAATGTCAGCTCAGGGCGTTGGACGATGTATGCCATGTTATTTGCTGGTAAATGCGAGGACGGCTGCGGCGAGGAAGATGTTCGCGAGCGCAATTTCAAACAGGTAAAGCCAGCCGAGTTTCATGAGTTGGTCGAAGCGGAAACGCGGGAGCGTCCACCGGACCCAGATGAAGAACACGAGGATCAGAGCGACCTTCGCAAAGAAGGCGGTGATGTTCGCGATGCCCCACACCCAATCAGGCAGCGCATGCAGGAAGCCAAGGCCGCCGACTCCGTTGCCGTCAGGGATGCCGGGAATGTGCCATCCGCCGAAGAAGAACACGACCATCAGCGCGCTGCCGACAATCATCGCGGCGTATTCGCCAAGGAAGAAGAGCGCGAATTTCATCGAGCTGTATTCGGTGTGATAACCGGAGACGAGTTCGGATTCAGACTCAGGCATGTCGAACGGCAAACGGTTCGTTTCCGCGAAAACCGAGATCATGAAAATGATGAAGCTGATCGTGAGCGGGATGAGCATGAACCAGCGCTCCCAGCTAATCCCCTTCCCCCAAAGTGGAAGGAGCAGCCAGCCGTTGTCCGCCTGATACTGGACGAGGTCGCTGAGATTCATGCTTCCGAAAAGCATGAGCACCGGAATGATGCTGAGCCCCATGCTCAGCTCATACGAAATCATCTGCGAAGTGCTGCGAATGCCGCCAAGGAACGGATACTTCGAGTTCGACGCCCAGCCCGCGAGGACGATGGCATAGACGCTGCAACCCGTAACCGCGAAGATTCCAAGCACGCCGACATTCACGTTGGCGATGACCATTTTCTCACCGAAGAGCGAACTGCCAAACGGAATGAACGCGAGCGAAACGAGCGGTAGCATCGCGAGACACGGCGCGAGCCAGAAGTAGAACTGCTTCACACCGCCGGGCGTGAAATCCTCCTTCAAGATGAACTTCATCGCGTCGGCGATCGGCTGTCCGAGTCCGCCAAGGAAGAGCTGCAAATCCTTTTTGAATCCGAGCAACGTGGTGGGGAAGCCGGTGCGGTTCGGGCCGACACGATCCTGAATGGCGGCGCTGACGCGACGCTCGGCATAGACGGTGTAGCTGACGAGCGGAAGGACGACGAGGAAGATGACGAAGATCGCCTTGCCGGCGGCCCACAGAATCATTTCCCACGGAATGCTATCGAAGAATGCGAGCGTGGTCATTTCGTTTGGATATCCACACCGAGGTCGCCGATGCGGCTGAGAGTGAGCCCGGCGAGTGCGGGAGTTTCGTTGGCCATTGCTTTAAAAACGTCCTCGACGCTGTGCAACCCGTTGCTGCCGCTGACTGCGAGGATCAAGTCACGCAGAATCTCCCAATCATCCCGAGCACTTCCCGGCGCTACGACGGCGCGATTGAGGCGCTGGAGCCGCGATTTCAAATTGATCATCGAGCCGCGCTTCTCGCACCACGCTGCGGCGGGGAGAAGAATATCGGCGTGCTCGGTTGTCTTATTCGGCAGGATGTCAGCGGCGATCACGGTGTCGAGTTTTGCGAGGTCGGCTTCGGTGAGCCCGGCTTTCGTGGCATCTTCGCCGAGGGCGATAAGCGCGGTAATGCTGCCGTCCTTAACGCCTGCGACGATTTCCGCGAGTTGTCCGGTGGCGACTCCGAGGACCTTCGCGCCGGTGGTGTTTGGATTGCGATCGGCGGCGATGAGCATTCCGTCTGCTTCACCCGTACGAGGCAGGATGTCCACTTTCGCGTTCAGCGCGGTCGCGAGCCGCTTCACGAGGAAGAGTTCCTCGTTTGTCGCGCGTCCGCTGGCGATGATCGCGACGCGTCCCGCGTTCCGCTTCAGCGCTTCCGCGGCAAGGTTGATTGACTGCTGCCAGCTTTGTTTTTCGTCCCCGAGTTGCGGGCGAACGACTGGCTCCGTGAGCCGCGCCGAACTGGTCACGAATTTGAAATTGAGCCGGTGCGAGTCTGGCAGCCAGCATCCGTTCACCGCTTCGTTGTCGCGCGGTGTGATGCGGTAAATGACGTTCTCGCGCGAGCCGATGGTGATATTACTGCCGGTGCCGCAGTTGATATCAACTGTGTTCGTTTCCTTCAAAAACCAAACGCGCATCTTGAAGCGGAAGTCCGACGACGTCAGCGCGCCGACCGGGCAGATATCCACGGTATTGAGCGAATAATTATGGTCGAGGATGCGCTCGGGATGCGTCGAAATACTGTTAAACGTCCCACGGTCCACGATTCCGAGCACGTCGTCGTTCGCGACCTCTTTCATGAAGCGAATGCAGCGCGTGCAAAGGATGCAGCGTTCTGCATCGAGCGTGACCCGAGGTCCGAGTTCGACGGATTTTGGCTTCTTCACTTTGCGCTCCAGGAATCGCGAAGACGCATTGCCGTGCTCCACGGAAAACTCCTGCAGCTTGCACTCGCCCGCCTGGTCGCAAATCGGGCAATCGAGCGGGTGATTGATGAGCAAAAACTCCATCACACCCTTGCGGCTTTCCAGCACCATCGGCGAGTTTGTGCGGATGCCCATTCCTTCGCTCACGTCCTGCGCACACGAAATCTGTGGGCGTGGAATCCAGCCGATCTCCGGCTTCCCGTCTTCGCCGATGACCGGCTTGCGGTCGGGTGTCATCTTGGGCGAACCCAGCTCGACGAGACACATCCGGCAATTGCCCGGCGATGTGAGTTTCGGATGATAGCAGTAATGCGGAATCAGTTTCTCCGCCTGGCGGCACGCCTCGATGACGCGCGTGCCCTTTGGAAATTGCAGCCAAACGCCGTCGATTTGGACGTTGATCATCTGGACTTCGGTGGTGGTAGCGGTGGACATTCGGAAAATCAGGCAGCTAAAAACTGTTCGGGCGACATCGCGACGTGTGGCGCATTAGCGAGGATTCCGCCGTCGGTGGTAATGAGTTTGATCTGCTTTTCCTCCGCGAGAGCGACGTAGCAACTATCGTAGGGAGAGCATCGTGTCCGGTTGCATACCGCGGCGATCTCGCGCACGTCGTTATCGTAATCCATGCCACGCATGAGCGAAGTTGCAAGCAGCAGACTGCTCTCGAATTCCTGTTCTTTGACAAGACGGGCACGCTGAAACTTCACCAGAATGCTGACAAACTCAGCTTGCCAGAGCTTCGGAGCAATCCAAGCCCGGTCTTTGGCAAACACTGCTTTTGCAGCCATCGTGATGGTCGAGTTGATGCAGTATGCACCGATAAGATTGGCGTCAGTGACAATCACCGTCTGGCCTCCTTGATTGCGGCGTTAATTTCCTCCCCAGAAATGCACACTCCGCGGGCAGCCATGTCGCGATGCAGCGCCTCTGCCGCTCGAAGCAACTCGTCGCGGTCGATGATGTATGGCCGCTCGGACATGCGCCTCATTTCCCTTGCCTGCAAATACTCGCGAAAAGCGGCCAGCGCCTCGTCTTCGACGGTCACTTTATCGGCGTCGGCCCACTCACGCAGCTTTGCCAAGTCGGAGTCTGGAATGTTGACAGTCAGTGTGCTCATATCCCGATTATCCTACTTCGTCGCCGCCTCCGCCATGATTTCCTGCGAGTTCCCTCGCGGTGCCGACACCGTTGAAATCGTCGCGTTTTCCGTCAACTCGGTCGTGTTGTATTCCGGCGGCATCGGCGGTGGGAGCGGCTTGGTTGCCTTCGCCGAGAACTCCTCGGGGAATTTAGCCAGGAAGCTCTGGGTCGGCCATGAACAGGCTTCGCCAAATGCGCAGATCGTTTTACCTGCAATGTTGTCGGCGACGTTTTTCAAAACAGCCGGGTCTTTATCGGTGCCGCCGCCGGCCACGATTCGATCGGTGATTTTCCGCATCCACTGCGCGCCTTCGCGGCATGGAGTGCATTGTCCGCAGCTTTCGTGAGCGTAAAACTCGTTCACGTTATTCAGCGCCCAAACCATGTCGCGGGAATCGTCCATGACGATGACGCCGCCGGAGCCGGCCATCGAGCCGCACGCGGCCATCGTGTCGAAATCCATCGGGATGTCTTCGAGCCCGATTTCGCGATCTTTCAATTTGTAGCGCTCGCCTGCGCGCAGCACTTTAGCCGACGAACCACCGGGGATGACCGCCTTCAACTTACGCCCGTCCTTCATGCCGCCGCACACTTCATTGATCAGTTCGCCGAGCGTGATGGAGCCGACTTCCACTTCGTAGTAGCCGGGCTTTTTCACATCGCCCGAGACGCACAAAATTCGCGTGCCGGTATTGTTCGGCTTGCCCATTTTCGCGTAGCCCGCGCCGCCCATCGCGATGATGTGCTTCACGTCGCACAGAGTCTCGACGTTGTTCACAATCGTCGGGCACATGTAAAGTCCTAGCACGGCTGGAAAATACGGAGGCTTGATGCGTGGATATGCGCGTTTGCCTTCGAGCGATTCGATGAGCCCCGTCTCCTCGCCGCAGATGTAAGCACCAGCGCCACGATGGACGTAGATTTCGCAATCGAAGCCGGTCCCGAGAACGCTCTTCCCGAGGAATCCGCGCTTCCGGGCTTCCGCCAGCGCCTTTTCCAAAATCTGCGCGCCTTCCGGGAACTCCCCGCGGATGTAGATATATGCAAGGTTCGCGCCGACCGCGAAGCACGAGATGATCATGCCTTCGATAAGCTGGTGCGGGTCCTGATGAATGATATACCGGTCCTTGAACGTCCCCGGCTCCGACTCGTCCGCATTGCAAATCAGATACGTCGGCTTGGGCCCGCCACGCTTGATGAATCCCCACTTCACGCCGCACGGAAATCCCGCACCGCCGCGACCGCGAAGGCCGGAAGCCTTCACCTCGTTTACGATTTCCTCGGGCTTCATCGAGAGCGCCTTTTTCAGCTCCGCATAGCCGCCGTTCTTCAAGTAGCACTCGATGTCCGGCGTGTAGCCCGCGACATCGATGTTCTTGAAAACGACCCGCTTTTCCCGTGGATGCGGCGGCTGCACTTTCGGCAGCGTCGCATCGCTCGTCGTCACTCCGAGAAGATCCGCCGCTTTTTCCAGCGAGATGTTCTCTTTGAAATTGTCGTTCACCAACGCAACCGGAGCCGACCCGCACGAAGCGAGACACTCCACAAACTCCATCGAGAACTTGCCATCCGGAGAAATCGCAATCGGATTTCCATGCCCCGGATTGTGCGGATGTCCATGGTCCGTCGTCTTTTTCTGCCCCTCCAAGAACGCCGCCAAATCAATCCCTGCCACCTTCGCCACCCTTTCGCGCAACTCGTAAGCACCGCCGAGCGCGCAGGAAAGCGTGCGGCAAATCCGGATGTGCGTCGCCCCGGCCGGCTGACGGCGAAACATCGGGTAAAACGTCACAAGCTCCAGAACATTGATTGGCTGAAGCTCCAGCTTCGCAGCAATCCAGGAAACCGCAGCATCGGAAACAAACCCGAAATGCTCCTGCCAAAGGTGCAACAAAGGAAGCGATGCGGAGCGCTTCGACACCGGGTAGTGCGAAATTGCTTCATCCATCTTGGCCAACAGGTCGGCAGGTATTTCCATAAAAATCAGGGTTTCTCGGGAGGTTTCGGTTGCTCGGCCTTCGGAGGCTTATTGCCCTCCAGTCCACGGTTTGGTGCGAGTGCTTCGGAAGGGCTCTGCGGATCGGCGTGCCCGAACTGATTAACATCGTTCGAAAGCCTCCCCTCCACAAAGTGCAGGACGGTTTCCTTCCCATCCTGCATGTAATAGTGGCGCTCGGCGGCGAATTCGCGTTTCTCCGAGCGAGTGAGAGTGAGCTTCTCCACGCGCGTCGGCTGTCCGAGAACACTCTCGACCTCTTTAGAGGAAAGTCCTCGCCCGGATTTCTCAGACGCGGTCTGCATCCGGTTCACCGTCTCGATATTCGCAGGCTCGATCCGCTTCTCGCAGCCTGAAAAAGCAGGCGCGAAAGCAAAAGCCGAAAAAGCCAGAGTGGATGCAGTCCTATACACTTCGGTCACTAAAACGAACACCCGAAAGCAAGGCAAGTCCTCTTTGTGAAATTTTTCACAAGCTCCCGAAATCGGCTAAAAAGATGCGTCCGATTCCTGACTGATTTCAAAGTAGGTCCTCTGGTGTGGACCATCCAATTCCCGAATGGGAATTGGAGCGGGCGAAGAGATTCGAACTCTCGACAACTTCCTTGGCAAGGAAGCGCTCTACCAACTGAGCTACGCCCGCATTAACGAGGTCGGGACTGTAGGATTAGTTCGCAAATGGAGGCAAGAATTTTTTGCAGAAAATCTTCCGACCGCTGATTTATTTACTGGCTCGCTGCAAGAATATGAAAATCAGCGTCGGAGTTCCGACAACAACTTGGCGGGCTCGACCCAGTCCGGCGCAAGCTCCGAAGCCCGTCGCAGCAGCGGAACAGCTTCTTCCTTCCTGCCGCTCTGTGCGAGCAGTCGGCCAAGGTTGAAGTGGGCCTTCGCCGATTTCTGGTCCAAAATCACTGCGCGCTCGTAGGCATGGATGGCGGCCGGCGCTCGACCGAACTTCGATTCCAAAAGCCCTAAATTGAACCATGCCGTGAACTGGAACGGATCGAGCGACAGGCTCGTCATAATATGGGATTTTGCCCGTTCGAGCTCGCCTCCTGCAAAATAGAATGAGCCGAGACTCCCGTGCGCGATCGCATTTCGCTCGGTGACGCTCACCGCCCGCTCGAAAGCCGTACCGCTATCGCGCCAAAATCGCACTTGGAAAACCGAGACGGCCGTCAACGCAACGATCGCGATTGCCGCAATCGCCCGCTTTCCATTCTGCGAGCGAATCAAGTCTGCCCCCACCCAAACCGCTGCGATGAAAAGCCCGATTCCGGTCGTGTAAAAATACCGGTCGGCCATCGCCTGACGTCCCACTTGCACGAGTCCTATGACCGGAGCGAGTCCCGCGAGGAACCACAGCCACCCGAACGCCACAACCGGACGCTTCCGGATTTGCCACACGGCAAACGCAGTCAGCACGATTGGCACGGCAAGACAAGCGGCGATCATTCCGTTCGAAAGTGTCCCGCTGGTGTGCGGGTAAAAGATGCACAAATCTCCCGGCCACACTGCCCGCCGCACATACGTCGCCGTGGCGTAGATGGCGTTGGAAATGCGGACGCTCCACGGATACGAGCCCATCGCTCCGACATCCTGCTGTGCAAGAATGGCCAGCCCGGCTGCGATCCCCGCCAGAATGACCAACGGCAGCTTTTCCGCACAGAGCCGTACATTTGCAGCCCGGTCCGAGGAACTCCAGCGCTTGAGCGGCCAGAAATCCAGCAGCAGCAGCAGCACGGGCACGGATACCGCCATCGGCTTCGCCATGAGCGCACCGATAAATGCGAGCAGCAAAACCGAGTAAGTCCCCCGCCCCGGCTTCCGCGCGTAACGGGCGTAGGCCAACAGCGTCAGAAAGAGGAGCGTCGCCGCCACCAAATCCTTCCGCGCCGAGAGCCAAAGTGCGGGCTCCATGTTTTGCGGGTGCACAAGAAACAGCAGCGCAACCACGACGGATCGCCACCAGGCTCCCGTCAGCGCGTGCAGCGCCAGTGCGAGCAGAAATGCATTCAGCGCGTGCAGACAGACACTCGTCACGTGCATGGCCCCCGGCGAAATGCCGAAAAACTGCGCATCGGCGATGCGCGTCAGCAAGGTGAGCGGCGCCCAGTATTCCGCGTATTGCGAAAAATGCGTGAGGTTCGCAGTGAACGCCCAGTCCACACTCGTCGCCGTGAATCCGTTCCGAAGATACGGATTATTCTGGAGGTAAATGTCATCATCCCAATTCAGAAACGAGTATCCGCCGACGGGATAAAACATCACCACGGCAAGCGCGACCACAAGCAGGACGAGCAGCGCTTTTGCGCGATTTGGCGTGGGCTGAGACATATTCGGACAGTGCTTCTATGCAGACCCCATGCCTTTCGCGGGCCGAATCCGCTACAGCGCCGGCTTTTCCTTATGCCACGGGGTGGACTGCTCGTAAGCGTGCGCGATTTGCAGGAGCTGCGCCTCTTTCCACGGCTGACCGATCAACTGGACACCGATCGGCAATTTCACGCCATCCGTCGTCGCAAAACCGCACGGCAGGCTCACACCGCAAGTCCCCGCAAGGTTGCAGGCGATGGTGAAAATGTCGGCCAAATACATCTTCATCGGGTCGTCCGAACGGTCGCCCGCCTTGAACGCAGGCTCCGGCGAAGTCGGACAAATAATCGCGTCCACCTTCTCAAATGCCTTCGTGAAATCATCGCGAATCAGCGTCCGCACCTTCTGAGCGCGCAGATAATACGCGTCGTAGTATCCGCTCGAAAGCACATACGTCCCGAGGATGATGCGCCGCTTCACCTCCGGGCCGAACCCTTCCGCCCGGCTGCGCGCATACATCTCCAGCAGATTTTCCGTCGGCGCCCGATGGCCGTAACGCACGCCGTCGAAGCGCGCCAGATTCGCCGAAGCCTCCGCCGTCGCGATGACGTAATAGACGCTCACCGCGTGCTCCGTGTGAGGCAGCGACACTTCCACGATTTCCGCGCCGAGCGATTCGTAATGCCGCACCGCGGCCCGCACCGCAGCATCCACCTGCGGATCGATTCCGCTGATGAAATACTCCTTGGGCATGCCGAGTTTCACGCCTTTTAAATCGCGCCCGAGCAGCGCCGTCGCGTCCTCCACCGGCACATCGAGACTCGTCGAATCCATGCGGTCGCGCCCCGCGATTGCATTCGTCAGCATTCCCGCATCACGCACCGTTTTCGTAAACGGCCCGATTTGATCGAGCGACGAAGCAAACGCAATCAACCCAAACCGCGACACGCGCCCGTACGTCGGCTTCAGCCCCACGCAGCCGCAAAGCGCCGCCGGTTGCCGGATGCTCCCGCCCGTATCCGAACCCAGTGCCGCGAATGCCTCATCCGCAGCCACCACGGCAGCCGATCCGCCCGACGAACCGCCCGGAATGCGCGAGAAATCCCACGGATTCATCGTCCGCCCAAACGCCGAGTTCTCCGTCGAACTACCCATCGCAAACTCATCCAGATTGCACCGCCCAAACGGAATCGCCCCCGCCGCTCGCAGCTTCGAAATCACCGTCGCATCGTAAGTCGAAGTGTAGCCTTGAAGAATTTTCGAAGCCGCCGTGCAGGGCTCGCCTTTCACGTTGATCACGTCCTTAATCGCAATCGGCACGCCGCCCAGCGGCAGCGAAACATCCGCCTTTTCCGCAAGCGCCCGCGCCGTGGCGAAATCGCGCGACAAGTATCCGTGAATGCGTCCGTCGAGAGCCGCGATGCGCGCTTCGAGTGCGTCCACAGCCTCGACCGGAGACGCTGCGCCCGAGCGGAATTGCGCCTGAAGTTCCGCGATAGATAGAGAAGTGAGCGACATAAATTATTCGATGACCTTTGGCACGACGATGAGCCCGTTGGCCGAGCGCGGCGCGTTCGAGAGCGCCGTCCCCTGCGAGAACGATTCCCGCACTTCATCCGCGCGGAAAACATTCGTCACCGCATTCGCATGAGCCGTCGCCGCGACGTGCGAGACATCGACCTTCCGCAACTGCTCGACATGGGAAAGCACCTGACCGAGCTGGCTCTGAAACTTCTCGATTTCGGCATCGGTCAAATCAAGCCGCGCAAGCTGCGCGGTGTAGCGGACATTAAATTGGTCATCCATAAGTGCTCGCGGAATGGAGCGAAAATCAGGCGCGGGGGGAAGCGCTTTGTGCAGAACAAGCATTCATGAGACATTTGTGCGTCACTCTTTGTGAGCGCGGTGCGCGAATTTGCTTTGCATGGCAGCCTGCGCTCGCAATGTTTCACACTTACTTGTGAGCAACGAAAATCATGAATAATCCACTTCGTGAGGGTCTGTCGAACCGGCCAATGCCTCAGCCGTGCAATGTCGTTATCTTCGGTGCGTCGGGCGACCTGACGTTTCGAAAGTTGATACCGGCTCTTTATAATCTCGCCGCCGACGGCGACCTGCCCGGCGCAGCCAATATCATCGGCTTTGCGCGACGGGAAAAGACGGATGAAACCTGGCGCGCAGAACTAAAGGAAACGACGACGAAATGCTCGCGGTCCGGCCTCAACGAAGAAATCTGGGGCGCATTTTCCAAGCGCATCTACTACCACGTTTCGGAGTTTGGCGATGCTGCGGGTTATGCCGCGCTCGCGGAGAAACTCGACGCGCTCGACGCCGCCTCCGGCACTCGCGGCAACCGCCTCTTTTACCTCTCCGTCTCACCCACGGAATACGAGGGCATCTTCAATCAACTCGCCGCGGCAGGCCTCAACAATGCTAAGCCCGGCGCATGGACACGCGTCATCGTGGAGAAGCCGTTCGGCACCGATTCCGCCACGGCGAAAGCGCTGAACGAGTGCATCGCGACAGCGTTTCAAGAGCGCGACACTTACCGCATCGACCACTATCTGGGAAAAGAAACGGCGCAGAACATCATGGTTCTGCGGTTTGCAAACAGCATCCTGGAGCCCCTGTGGAACCACCGCTACGTGGACCACGTGCAGATCACCAGCGCCGAGACGCTCGGCGTCGAGGGCCGCGGCCCTTATTACGACAAAGCGGGCGCATTGCGCGACATGGTGCAAAGCCATCTCGTCCAGCTCATGTGCCTCGTCGCGATGGAGCCGCCGTCGAGCCTCAGCGCCGATGCGATCCGCGATGAAAAGGTGAAAGTCGTCCGCGCATTGCGCCGGCTGGACCCCGACGGCGTGGGCCGCGATGTCGTCCGCGGTCAGTATGACAAAGGCAGCATCGGCGGGACGCAAGTGCCCGCCTACCGCACCGAGGAGCGCGTGAACCCGGAGAGCGAGACGGAGACTTTCGTGGCCCTGCGAATGCACGTGGACAACTGGCGCTGGCACGGCGTTCCGTTTTACATGCGCGTCGGCAAGCGGCTCGCAAAGGGCGGCGCGGAAATCGCGATTCAGTTCAAGGAAGCCCCCGGCGTTCTCTTTAACACCGCCGAAGCCCCGCTCGGGCCGAACCAGCTCGTCATCCGCATCCAGCCCGACGAAGGCGTTTCGCTGCGGCTCCAGTGCAAAGTGCCCGGCAGCACGCTCCGCATCGAGCCCGTGAAGATGGATTTCCACTACGGCACCAGCTTTGGCAAACAGAGCCCCGAGGCCTACGAGCGCCTCATTCTCGATGCGATGAGCGGCGATGCCACGCTCTTTGCCCGCCGCGACGAAGTCGAAGAAGCCTGGCGCTACGTCGATGTCATCGAAAACGCGTGGCACGCGAGCGACGCCCCGCCGCCGCTTTGTCCTTACGCTTCCGGCTCCTGGGGGCCAAAGGAAGCCGACGAACTCATGAGCAGCGATGGCCGCGAATGGCGGAGGATGTAACATGGGCGCACTCGATTCACTCGGAACGCCGGTCGAAGTCGCATCCATCGGCAAAGAACTCAAAAAGCTCTGGGCCGCCGACCAGACGCGCACCCGCGCCACCCTGTTTAACTTCGCCATCATCTGCCAGGGCGAAGCAGCCATGCAGGCCAACACGGAGCTACTCGAAAACTTCATCGGCAGCCACGCATTCCGTGCGGTACTCATCGGCATTGAGCCCGGCCCCACCGACTCCGTGCAAGCGTGGATCAACGCCCGCTGCTATCTCCCAAAAGCAGGCGCAAAGCACGTCTGCTCCGAGCAAGT
>JAYUSJ010000142.1:0-5903 GCA_043755735.1 Verrucomicrobiaceae bacterium
AAATCGCTCAACGAAATCAAGGAAAAGCTCCATCACCTCCAGCTCTCGCTGGGAATGAAGTTCGACAGCGGACTCGTCGATGCGAACCTCTTGGAAACCAAACTCACCGGAGCCTAAAAGCCCCGAATCCCAATCATAAAAGAACGACACAATGCGTCATCAACGTAAAACAGCAAAACTCGGCCGCACACAGGGCCATCGCGATGCCCTCCTTTCGAACCTCGCGGTGAGCCTCATTGAGCATGGCCGAATCAAGACCACGATTGCGAAGGCGAAAGCCCTTCGTCCATTCGTGGAGAAACTCGTCACCAAAGGCAAAGCCGGCTCGCTTCATTCGCGCCGCATGGCCCTCGCCGATCTTCGTCACAACGAAGATGCGGTGACCAAGCTCTTCACCGAGATCGGTCCAATCAACGCCGAGCGTAAAGGTGGCTACACCCGTATCATCAAAATCGGTCAGCGCCGCAGCGATGCGAGCGAAATGGCCTTCATCGAATGGGTGGATCTGCCGGCCTCCGCTGCTGCTGTTCCTGCAAAGGAAGAGAAGGCCGCGAAGTCTGTAAAGGCACCGAAAGCCCCAAAAGCTCAGAAGGCCGAAAAGCCTGCCAAGAAGGCGCCAGCAAAGAAGAAGGACGAAGGCGAAGCCTAAGTCTAACGACTGAATTACTTCACAAAGAGCGGGTCCACGAAAGTGGGCCCGCTTTTTTGTTGCCGCATGGAACTGCAAGCGTCGTGCCACGAACGCCCTCGTTCGTGATGGTGCCCCGGACGCCCCGTCCGGCACCAAACCAAACGGCGAAGCCGCATCCCGGGTTCGCGCGTCTCATCAGCGAGCGGCTTCGCTGCTTGGTACTTCCGGACGGGGCGTCCGATGCACCATCACGAACGAGGGCGTTCGTGCCACGTTGAAGCCAGGCCGCGTTACTTTTGTGCCGCCTCGGCTTTCGCGCCTTCGCCGATCGCGTAGAGGTGCGTCTGAGTGTTCACGTAGAGCGTGCCGTTTGCGACGACGGGCGTCGCGAGGATGCTTGCACCGAGGTTCACTTCGTTGAGGATTTCCTTTTCCTTTTTCGCAGCGAAGACCACGAGATCGCCGTCTTCGTCGCCGATGAATACTTTCCCGTCCACGACCATCGCGTTCCCCCAGATGTGGGCTTGCATGTCATGCTGCCAATGCAGCTTTCCGGTATTTGCATCGAGGCAATAGACAAAGCCGCTGTAGTCGCCAATGTAGAGCAGGTCCGTCGCGGGATCAATGGCCACGGTGCTGATGCTGCGTTTGATGTCTTTGAAATCCCAGACGAGAGTGCCTTTGTTCTTCGTCACGTCGCCTTTCGCGCCTTTCGGATTGAGGCAGAGGAGACGCCCCACGCCCTCGCCATGCTCGGGGTCCTGGCCGATGGCGATATACACGCGGTCTTTGTAGTAAACAGGCGTCGCGATAATTTCCGACGGTCCCTCCGGAGCCGGATACTTGATCGGCTTGCCATCCTTGGTCTTATATTCCGGCGGCACACAGTCGTAAGACCAAAGGGTTTTGAAAATACCCGTGTCGCCTTCTTTCACAGGCTCGGAATCGAACGCGTAAAGCACGCCGTCGCCGCCGCCAAAAAACACCTGCCATTTGCCGTCCACCTTGCCTGCGCTTGGTGAAGTCCACAGACCGTGGAAAATACGTGGACCGATTTTCGCGTCGTCTTCGCCGATGAGTGCGCCGGTCTTTTTATCGAGGACGATGAAGCTCGGCGCCTGCGGTGCCGGGATGGTGACGTGCGACCAATCCTGGCCATTGCTGGTGCAGACGAAAACTTTGTCGTCGAGCACGAGCGGAGAGCTGTTCGAGGCGTTGTGCGGGAAGACGCCGAGCTCATCCATCATGTCGAACTTCCACAGGATATCGCCGTCCTTTTTCGTCGCTTCCACTGCGGGCTTGGCCGGGCCGGGCATATACTTGCCTTCGTCCTTGAACGGACCGTCGTTGCCATTCGCCTGTCCGGCGGAATCGAGCGCGATCACTTCGCAGCGACTCGAGACGGAGTAAAGCGTGTTGCCATCAATAAACGGTGCGCTGAGATACCCGAGGTATTCCCAGTCGTTCACCTTGCCGCTCGCGAGCTTGGGCACGGTGAACTGCCACTTCAAATCGCCCGATTTTTCGTCGAGCGCGAGGAGCACCGATTTGTCGTCCTTGAATCGCGGATCGCGCACGCCGGCGTTGTTCGTGCCGATGTAAACGGTGCCGTATCCGACGACCGTGTTGCCGTAAGTCTGCGAGCCGAGCTTCGCGATCCAGCGGACGTTCTGCGTCGTGGACATGTCGATCTCCTCGGAGTTTTTCTTGAACTTGCCGGGATTGAACTTCGCCGGGATTCCCTTGGCCGGAGAATACATATTGCGGCCCGGATCGGACCCGCCCCATGCGGGCCAGTCTTGGGCAGTGGCAGTGGCAGTGATAACGGCGGCGCAGGCGATGGCGAGTTTCATGGCGTTTTTGGAAGATGCGTATATACGCACACGTAGTATCTTTGGGGAAGTGTTTCTTTTGGAGTGGTTCCTATTTCTCCGTCAGCGTTTCCGAGCCGTCCCAGTCTTCGCGAGGCGGGTCCGCGAGGTAATGGCGGCCGATTTCGAGATACCAGTCGCAGAGGAAGTCGTCGCCGCCGATGCGGTGTTTCACTTCGGCGAAAAGTGCGGCGGCTCCTGAAAAATCACGGCTGCGGTGGAGGCCGAGCGCTTGATGATAGTCCGCGAGCCAGTCGGGTGCGGGTGTCGATTTGTCACTCAGCGGGCTGAAAATGTGGACGGGCTTTTTCTTGCCTTTCACGCGCACAAATCCGACTTCGCGGAACACGAACAACTCCCGCGTCAGTTCTTCGACGCTTTCTCCGACGAGGCAGTCGGTGTGGAAGAATTTTGTCGCCGATTCCAGCCGTGATGCGAAGTTCACACCGTCGCCCAAAACGGTGAATTCCCGGCGCTCTGAGTGTCCGACTTCCCCGGTCACCACGCTGCCGTGGTTGATCCCGATACCGATGCTAATGGTGATGCGGTCTTCGCGCCCCTGCCACTTTGCGTTCAGTTCGCGGAGCACGGTGCGCATTTTCATCGCGGCGACCACGGCGCGGCGGCAGTCCTCGGCCTGACCGCTGGAATGCGTGTCACCCCACGCCGCGAGGATGGCGTCGCCGATGAACTTTTGGGCGTTGCCCTCGGTGTCTTCGATGAGCGGCACCATGACCTCGAAATACTCGTTGAGCTGGCCGACGAGGTTTTCCGGCGCGGCGTTTTCGGACCATGCTGTGAAGCTCCGGATGTCCGAAAAGAGCACCGCCACCGAGCGGCGTTCTCCGGATCGTGCGTGTGCGAATTCCTCGGCATTTTTCAGTACGACTTCCGCGATGCGTTTGGATACGAAACGGCCAAAAACCTTGCGCACCTGCGCCCGCTCAAGGCGTTCGATGATGAAAAGGTAAACGACCCCTGCGAGGCCCGTAAGCGCTCCTGCGAAGAGCCAGGGAACGGTCGGGAAGAATGTTCCGCGAAGGAAAAAGAGATGTGTCACCGCGAATGCCGCCGTCAGAGCGCAGGCCACGCCGAGAACTTGAAGAACAGGATTGCGGACCCACAGCACGATTGCGGCGCAGAGCGCTGTGACAATGAGCGTGAGCGTGCCGGCGGATAAGGGGCTCGCATCCTGTATGCGATGTCCTTTGATGAGCGCGCTCGCGAGTTGCGCATGAATCTCCACACCGGGCATAATCCCGAGCGGCGTGGCATGCACGTCGTGGAGGATTTCAGCGATCGGGCCGTAAAAAACGAGTCTGTCGCGAAACACATCGCGTCCTTTGAAATGCACACTCCCAGCCTTAAACGCGGAATCCATGAATATCTCCTCAACCGGAATATAGTCGAAAGTCGCGGGTGGCCCTTGAAACGGCAGGATCTCGTTGTAACGAGGACTGACCGTCCTGCCCGTGAAGAGTTCCGCTCCGACGGCCGCAAAATGCACGAGGTCGTGATGCCCGTCGTCCATCCCGAACTCCCGCATCTCTGAAGTGTGGGAGTCGTAGCGGCGGACAATCGAGTCTTCATCGGAAGGCGTAAGCGCAACGAGCCCCAAGGCGCTTGCTCCCGCCGCCTCGAGGAATAATTTATGAGGGTGGAAGAACTTGATTTCTGATGTGCCGATCTGCTTTTGCATCACGGAGGCTAGAACAACACGTTCGGCGTATTTTTGCAGAACCGCGATAAGTTCCTCGTCGCCCGCGCGAGAGCTCGGCATCGCGATATCGACCGCTACGACTTTAGCCCCCTCCTCAAATAAACGTTCGATTACTCGCGCGTGGACGGAGCGCGGCCAGGGCCACGTATTTTCGCTCATCAGCCGAACGGCTTCCGATTTTTGGCTCAACGATTCGAGCCCTTTCTGATCAAGGCTTGAAGCGGTGATGCCTACTATACAAACGCCCGAAAAAGCGTCGCGCCCATCGCGAAGGCGGAAGTGCGTGTCGTGCGCAATCGCCGCAACATCCCGCACATACTGCCGTTTTAGAAACCATCCAGTCCCGCTGATGATCATCAAAAGTAGCGACAGTCCAAAAATCGCCGCAAACCGCCCTTTTCGCAGTCGCCTTAGCAGCGCCCCGACGTTGCGTTGTGGGTTCGCCGCCATACTATGTGCCGATTGAGGCTCCGGTGTTCGCCGGGCCGGTGCGGTTGGTCTGCGCGCAAGAACGAGCGGCGTGTGTCCGCGAACAAGGCGCGAGGATGATGGCGAAGTGTTTCACGGGGACTTTAGTCGCGGCGAAGATGGGCGCATCTCCGTCAAACTTCAACTCCGCAATGGAGGCGCGATTCCGTTATGCGATCGCTGCGGCAATCGCCCCGCCCATTTCGCTCGTGCTCGCACGCGTGCAGCCTTCGCTCCAGATGTCGCCGGTGCGCAGGCCGGAGTCGATGACCGTCTGCACGGCTTTCTCGATGGAAACTGCGGCAGCGCTTTCGCCGAGGGCAAAACGGAGCATCATCGCGGCGCTGAGGATCTGCGCGATTGGGTTCGCGATCCCTTTGCCCGCGATGTCCGGTGCGGAGCCGCCGCCGGGCTCGAACAGGCCGAAGTAAAGTCCGCCCTCCTTGCTGTTGCCGAGGCTGGCGCTGGGCAGCATGCCGATGGAGCCTGCGATTGCGCCCATCTCGTCGCTGATGATATCGCCCATCATGTTCTCCGCGAGGATGACGTCGAACTCGCGCGGCTGGCGGACGAGCTGCATCGCGGCGTTATCGACATACATGTGGGAGAGCGCCACGTCGGGGTATTGCGCGTGGATTTCGATCATCGTTTTGCGCCAGAGAACGGAGCACTCGAGCACGTTGGCTTTGTCGATGGAGCACAGCTTTTTCCGCCGCCCCTGCGCTGCGCGGAAGGCGACGTGGGCGATGCGCTCGATCTCGCTCTTCTTGTAAACCATCGTGTCGATCGCCACGGGCTCGCCGCTTTCATCGCTCGTCTTTTTGGGCTGCCCAAAATAGAGGCCGCCCGTGAGTTCGCGCACGCACAGCATGTCGAAGCCGCCTGCCACCAAGTCCGCACGGACCGGTGATGCGTGGGCGAGCTGCGGGTAGCAGATGCCGGGGCGCAAGTTCGCGAAAAGGCCGAAGATTTTCCGCAGCGGGAGCAGTGCGCCGCGCTCGGGCTGTTCATTGGGCGGGAGGTTTTCCCACTTCGGTCCGCCGACGCTGCCGAAGAGGATCGCATCGCTCGCTTTGCAAAGATCCACCGTGCTTTGCGGCAGGGCCTTGCCATCTACGTCGATGGCGATTCCGCCCACGCGGGCCTCCGTGCATTCGAGCGTGATGCCGAACTTCTGTTGCACAACGGCGAGGACGCGATGCGCCTCAGCCAT
>JAYUSJ010000143.1:0-5897 GCA_043755735.1 Verrucomicrobiaceae bacterium
CTCCACGAAGAAAGCATCACTGTAATTTATGGGACGCAGCCTCAAGAAAGGACCCTTCATCGACCAGCATCTGCTCGAGAAGATCGACAAAATCACCGCGAGCGGAAGCAAGAAGCCAATTAAAACCTGGTCGCGTCGCTCAACAATTATTCCCGATTTCGTCGGGCATACATTCCTCGTTCACAACGGGAAAGTTTTCAATTCGGTGTTCGTAACCGAAAACATGGTCGGTCACAAGCTCGGGGAGTTTTCGCCAACGCGAATCTTCAAGAAGCACGGGGCCCACACGGCTAAAGTAGCCAAGTAGTGTTTGTGGCGGCGGTTTGGATGAAAGCAATGGACTCCAAATTCGCAGTTACAGTGTTCATTTTAGGCCTAGCCTTGTGCGGGCCCGTCGCGATAAGCGACGATAGTTCTTTGAATGATAGAAAAGTAGAATCACCGGAGGGTGAGGCCATTATGGCGCTTGAAAAACTCGTAGCCGACAACCGGAAGCTGCGAGATGAAGTTGAGGACCTCAAGAAAGTCGCAGCAAACGCGACATCAGAGTCTGAAGTATTCAAGCGACAGGTGACGGACCTCTCTCTGCGAATGGAAGCACTGGGGGCCAGCACTTCGTCACCATCAGCCCTTGAGCAAAGAGTCCTCCAGGCGGCAAATTCATTGCGGCATGCGGAGGCAGCGCAGGCTCAAATGAGTGCCGCATTGGTTCGCCTGGCGAAAGTCGCCGGCGAATTATTGAAGAAAGCAGACCCCGAATTAAAGATTGTCCTTGATGCGGAGCTCAAGAAAGCAGATGAAGCTCTTGCAAAGGCAGCAATTGGTGGTGCTCTGGAAGGAGCCGAACCGAACGCTGAGCAACCGCAAACCCTTCTGCGAGGCAGAGTGAGTGCGGTCAGACCGGAGCTAGATTGTGTGGTAATTAATCTTGGCGCGAAACAAGGCGTCAAGGTGGGAATGCCGTTCTCAGTCAAACGAGGCGACAAGGAGATAGCCATTCTTCGTGTTGTCGATGCCCGGCAGTCCTTTTCAGGCACAGTGATTCAAAAGCAACTATCAGACAAAGAGCCAATCAAGCTCGGTGATACGATTTCGGTCGACGCCAAATTATAACATTTCAAATCATCCAAATTTTTACAAATGGAAGTTAAAGCCATATACCGCTACGTGCGAATGAGCGCATTTAAAATGCGAGACGTGACCCGCGAGATTCAGGGGAAAGCAGTCGCTGCTGCCCTCGATATCGTTGCGTTCAGCCCAAAGAAAGCCGCGTTTTTCGTGCAGAAGACGCTGAAGAGCGCCGTCGCAAACGCTGAGAACAACCACAATCTGCGTGCTGAAAAGCTCGTGGTGAAAGAGGCTGTTGCTGGCGAGGGAACCACAATCAAGCGGTTCATTCCGAAGGCGCGCGGAAGCGCCGGGCCAATCCGAAAACGCACCTGCCATATTTACATTACGCTGACTGACGAGGTCGAGATTAAGGGACGTCTCCCGAAGTCGAAGACCAAGACCAGCGCTAAGAAGAAGCCTGCTAAAAAGGCAGAAACATCCAACGAATAACTCATGGGCCAGAAAACCAATCCAATCGGCTTCCGACTCGCCGTCAATAAAGACTGGCGCTCGAAATGGTTCGCAACGCGCAAAGATTTCCCAATCTTCCTCGCGGGCGACATCAAAATCCGCGCTTACGTAAAAGATAAACTCCGTCTAGCCGCCGTCTCGAAGGTAGTTATCGAGCGTGCTTGGGCGAGCATTCGTGTGACGATTCACACAGCACGTCCCGGTATCGTTATCGGACGCAAGGGTGCGGAAATAGAGACGATGACGAATGAGATTTCGAAACTCGCCGGCGGCAAGCAGGTGAAGATCGATATCGTTGAGATCAAGAACGCCGACTTGGATGCTCAACTCGTAGCCGAAAATATCGCGGCCCAGATCGAGCGCCGAATCAGTTTCCGCCGCGCGATGAAGAAGACTCTTCAGATCACGATGGAGCAAGGTGCAGATGGTATCCGAATCCGCTGCGCAGGCCGTCTTGGTGGTGCGGAAATCAGTCGTGCCGAGTGGTATCGCGAGGGTAAAATCCCGCTTCACACGCTCCGCGTTCCGATCGATTACGGTTTCGCAGAGGCGCACACAACCTACGGAAAAATCGGCATTAAATGTTGGATTTGCAAAGGCGATAAGGCCAACGAAAACAAGGAGACCCCAAACGGAGGCGACCAGCGTCGCGAGCGGCGTAATGACCGCAACGACCGCAATGACCGCGGCGGTGATCGCCGTGGAGGCCGCCGTGAGGGCGCCCCGACACCAACTCAGGACGGAGCACCTGCCGCAGCACCCGCGGAGTCCGTTCAGGGTTAACTAACTTTAGGAGGAAAATTATATGCCTTTGATGCCAAAACGAGTGAAGTACCGGAAAACGCAGCGTGGAAGCCGCGCCGGAGTAGCTACACGGACGGTTAATCTCGATTACGGAGTTTTCGGACTCCAGACTCTCGAACGCGCCTGGATTACAAACACCCAGATCGAGGCGGCCCGCGTTGCGATGACCCGCAACATGAAGCGGAAAGGGAAGCTTTGGATCCGCATCTTCCCCGACAAATCTGTTACTGCTCGACCACCTGAAACCCGAATGGGTAAAGGCAAAGGCCAGCCTGAGTACTGGGTAGCCACAGTGCGACCAGGGAACATCCTTTTCGAAGTCGACGGTATTCCAGAGAGTCTTGCGCGTGAGTCCCTACGACTCGCGGCTGACAAACTCCCAGTTCGGACAAAATTCCTTACACGGAACAGCTAGAAAAGCTCATGAAGATCAAAGAAATTCGGGAACTTACGCCAGACGAGTTGCGCTCAAGAAAGCGCGAGCTCCGCGAGCAGATTTTTCACCTCCGCCTGCAACAGGCGAGCGGACAGTTGGAAAAGCCAAGCGAGCTCCGCTCGTTGCGGCGCGAAATTGCACGCATTGAAACCGTTCTCACGCAGAAGAACCAGCCAGCCGTAGCCAAGTAATTTTACACAATGAGCGAACCCGCTACAATTGAAGCCGCACCAGCGGTTGACAGAAACCTGAGAAAGACACGCGTTGGAACTGTCGTGTCAAACAAGATGTCGAAGACCATCGTTGTGAAAACGACGACCCGCGTGCCTCACCCGAAGTTCGGGAAGATCGTGCAGCACATCAAGAAATTCTATGCCCACGATGAAGAAGGCAAGGCGCAGGTAGGCGACCTCGTCCGCATCATGGAAACCCGCCCGCTCAGCAAGCTGAAGTGCTGGCGGCTCGTCGAAATCCTTAAACACTGATTTAACAATGCTTCAAATTCGTACAAGACTTGATGTCGCCGACAACACCGGCGCGCGGATGGCAAAAATGATCGGCGTCATCGGAAAGCCGACACTCATTGCCCACGTGGGAGACATCATCACAGCTCATATCCGCGAAGCCCAGTCGGGCGGAACGGTAAAGAAGGGCGAAGTAGTTCGCGCAGTCGTAGTTCGCACGAAACATCCATTGCGTCGTGAGGACGGTGGTTATCTTCGCTTCGACAGCAACGCTATTGTGATTATCGACAAGGATAACAATCCAAAGGGAACCCGTATTTTCGGCCCTGTTGCTCGCGAGCTCCGGGAAAATGGCTTCATGAAGATTATCTCACTCGCTCCGGAGGTCCTGTAAGTCATGGCAAATCGTCCAACATTTCACGTCAAAAAGGGAGATTCCGTTCAGGTGATTAGTGGTAATCACAAGGGCGCGACAGGCAAGGTTCTTGCCGTTCTTCCGAAAAAATCCCAGGTTCTCGTCGAAGGCGTCCGCATCATTAAGAAGCACGCTAAGAAGAGCCAGGACAATCCAAACGGAGCAATCCTCGAAGTCGAGGGGCCGCTTCACATTTCCAACGTCAAGCTCCTCGAAGCAGGAGTCGTCAAAGCCAAGAAGTAGAATATGGCCGCAGCACTTTTAGAAGAATACAAATCCAAAATCATCCCAGCGCTCAAAGCGTTGCATGGTTACAAGAACGTCCATCAGGTCCCGAAGGTCTCGAAGGTAGTCGTGAACACCTGCATCAACGCCGGTCTCTCTGATTACAAGCAGGCTCTTGAAGACGCGAAGGGTGAACTTACGACCATCACTGGTCAGAAGCCGGCTGAAACGCGCTCCAAGAAGAGCATCGCGAACTTCAAACTTCGCGAGAACCAGGCGATTGGCGCGAAAGTGACCCTTCGTGGGAAGCAGATGTATGAGTTTCTCGAGCGTCTCATCAAGACTGCTCTCCCTCGTATTCGCGACTTCCGCGGTGTTTCGACCCGTGCTTTTGACGGCAATGGGAACTACACCCTTGGCGTCGCCGACCAATCAATTTTTCCTGAAATTGAGCTCGACAAGATCAAGCGTAACATTGGTTTCGACGTCTGTATCGTCACAACCGCAAAAACCAACGCAGAGGCGAAGAGCCTTCTGATGGAAATGGGAATGCCATTCAGCGACAAGGGCCGTAAGCCAAAGGTCGAGGCTCCCGCAGCACCAGCAGCGTAATCCAAAATAATGAGCGCACTTACTGATCCAATTGCAGATTTCCTGACCCGCTTGCGCAACGCAAGCCAGGCTGGGCTGAGCGAAGTCTCCGCACCGTATTCCAAGATTAAATTTGATATCGCGAAGATTCTCAAGCAAGAGGGCTATGTCTCCTCGGTTGATCTTGAGAAAGTTGGCGATTTCCAGAACATCAAAGTAGTCACAAAATTCGTGAATCGCGCTCCGGCTATTACAGGTCTGAAGCGCGTATCGAAGCCGGGTCTCCGCAAATACGTTGGCGCTAAGGAAGTGCCGCGTGTTCTCGGTGGTCTCGGAATCACAATCCTATCGACTCCGAAGGGAGTTTTAAGCGGCCGTGAGGCCAAGAAAGAAAATGTCGGCGGCGAACTGCTGGCGTACGTTTGGTAAATTATATGTCTCGTATCGGCAAAAAACCAATTGAGCTGCCCGAAAAAGTCACCGTCAAGTTTGGCGGCGAAGGTGCAGTGAGCGTCGAGGGCCCCAAGGGCAAACTTTCGTGGAGTCTTCCTTCTGGAATCTCCGGCAAGGTTGACGGCAAAACACTTACGGTGGCTTCATCCAACGACGGGCTAGGTGCGTTGTTTGGGCTGAGCCGCGCGCTCATTAATAATATGATCGTTGGCGTGACCACCGGATACGTCAAGGATCTGGAGATTCAAGGCGTGGGGTTTAAAGCGGCGGTCAAGGGCAAGGTGTTGAACCTGAACCTCGGCTACAGCCACGACATCAATCATCCGATTCCAGAGGGTCTGAAAGTTACAGTGGTCGACAGCACCAAAGTCAAGGTGGAAGGAATCGACAAACAAATGGTCGGTCAGTTCGCGGCGGAAGTTCGCTCGTTCTACCCACCAGAGCCTTACAAGGGTAAGGGCGTCCGTTATGCGGGCGAGAAAATCATTCGCAAGGAAGGCAAGACCGTTCAATAAGCCATGGCTACAGCATACCGAAAAGAAAAAATCAAAATGCGTCACACGCGTCTTCGCAAGAAGGTCGCAGGAACGTCCGAGCGTCCGCGCCTGGCGGTCCACTTCAGTGGCAAAAATATCTACGCACAGGTCATCGACGATACCGTCGGAAAGACTGTCGCAAGTGCAAACACCACGGAGGCTGGCCTCAAGGTCAAGAACCCGCACGCGAACGCTGCTACGGCGACAGTCGTTGGCAAGCTTGTGGCAGAGCGCGCGAAGGCCGCGAACGTTTCCAAGGTTGTGTTTGATCGCGGTGGGTTTATCTACCACGGCAAAGTGAAAGCGTTGGCCGATGCGGCTCGCGAAGCTGGACTGCAATTCTAATTTATATGGCTGACGAGACTCCAACAACAACCCCAGCGGCAACAACT
>JAYUSJ010000144.1:0-5892 GCA_043755735.1 Verrucomicrobiaceae bacterium
CGACGGCTCGCGCACGGCGTTCGACAGCTCGACGAATTACTCGCTCCAGGAATATGCGCGCGATGTCGTGTGGAATATCATGGAGGTCTGCGACGACGAAAAGATTGCGCACCCGACGATTGTGAGCGAGAGCGGACGTGCCATCGTCGCGCACCATAGCGTGCTGCTCGTGGAGGCGTTTGGTTCCATCGAAAAAGAGCGCGGCGTTATCGCCGTGGAGCCCAAGGACGCGGACCCGAAGCTCGTCACGGAGATGCTCGAATACAAGAAGGGCCTCACGAAACAGAATCGTATGGAGACGCTCCATGACGCACAGGAGGCGAAGGAAAAAGCGCAGGCGATGTTCGACCTCGGGCTGCTGGAACTCGAAGCGAAGGCGCGCATTGAAACGATCTTCTGGCAGATCGCACGGGAAGTCGTGCAGTTCAGCGACGGGATGAAATACATCCCCGAGGAAGTGAAGGAGCTCGAGATCGCGCTGGCGGATCAATACGTCTGCAACTTCTCCGTTTTCCAAAGCATGCTCGACCACTGGGCGCTCGGGCAGCTCTTCCCCATCATGCCCGTCCATCACCTCAACGTCGCCCCCGACCGCGCCGCGACGCTCGTGGACATCACCTGCGACTCGGATGGCAAAGTGAGCAAATTCATCGACCTGCAAGACGTCCGCGACACCCTACCGCTCCACCGCCTCGTGCCCGGCGAGCCTTACTACATCGGCTGTTTCCTCATGGGCGCGTATCAAGACATCATGGGCGATTTCCACAATCTCTTCGGGCGCGTGAATGAAGCGCATGTCTTCCTCGATGCCGACGAACCATGCGGCTGGTATATCGAGGAGACGCTGGAAGGCAGCACGATTGCGAGCGTCCTCGCGATGACGCAGTGGGACGAAGCGGAGCTGAACCGGCTGATGAAAGCGCAGGTCGATGCGGCCATTAAGAAAGACCTCATGCGGCCGGCGGAAGCCATCCGCCTGCTCAATAGCTACGAGAAGGCGCTGAAGGGCTACACGTATCTGTCGTTCACGAACGGGACGAACGGCGCGAAATAGGTCGCTGGTAGCGGGCTGTCCCTCGTACGATACGGTAATGGAGCGGCGAATTTATTCGCCGACCTACAACCGCGAAGCGCACATCAAAAAAGCGTGAATGAGCGGAAGGATCGGGCGCTTCGCGCGATCCAGAGGGGCGAATGAATTCGCCGCTCCTTTACGCGCCCGCCGATGTGGACGCTGCTCGTGACAGGCCCCCACTACTTTTTCGCCGTGCGGGCGTGGTGAAAGAGCAACTGCTGCGCGTATCCGGCGTAGGGCCCGAAGTGGCGGGCGGCAAATGCTTTGAGCTGCGCAGGATTCGAGCGCGTCTTCCGGTAGGTGTCGCGAAGGATGCGCGCGATCCAGACATCGATGGGGACGGCGTCGAGCCGTTCGTAAGCGAAGAGCAGCGCGCAGTTGGCGACCTTCACGCCGACGCCGGCGAGCCGTGTGAGTTCGTCGAGCGCGGCTTCATTTTCCAAGGTGGCGATGTGCGCGAGATCGACTTCGCCGCTCGAAGTAAGACGGGCGGTTTGAAGGAGCGTCTTCGCGCGGTAGCCGAGGGCGCAGGCGCGGAGGTCGCTTTCCTCCAGCGCGGCGAGGGCGGCGGGCGTGGGATACGTATGGAGCGTCGTGCCTTCGCAGGAAACCGGTCGTCCATAGCGCTGACGAAGCGTGTGGGAGATTTGCGTGATGTGCGGCAGCGCCTTCTGCGCGCTGGTGATGAACGTCGCGACGCATTCCCAATACGGTTGCCGGATGATGCGCAGACCGCCAAACGCTTTCGCCGCAGCCTGCATCGCCGGGTCGCCGGGGAGACTCGCGATGATGTGTCCGATGTCGTGGTCGAGCGCGAGGTAGTGGCGCGCGGTGTCGGTCATCCCTGCCGTAACGAGAAGCGTGTCGCCGTCTTGCTCAAGATAGCACGGCTCATCACCAATTACGCCAAGCCATCCGGAGCCGTGAGCTCGCCAGTGGAAGACCTGGCCGCAGTTGAGCGTGAGCGCGAGGTCGAAGCGCGGTGCGGGGATTTTATTCAAGGAATGTGTCATCGTGCGAGTAGGGCGGGGAACATGCGCAGAGAAAGCGGAGGTCGATTTCCGCGGTGACGAAATGCCACGCGCCGGGCGGAATCAGGATCGCATCGCCGGGGATGACGTCGCGAGTTTGGTCGTCGATCGTCATCGTTCCCGAGCCTTCGATGATGTAGTAAAACTCTTCGCTCTGCCGATGATAGTGCCGCTGCGTTGTTATGCCGGCGGGGACGCTTGCTTCGGCGAGTGATTGATTGGAGACGGCGGCGTTCGTGCGGTCGAGAATGCTGCGGATGGTCGAGCCGTCTTTCGTGGTGAAAGGCTGTTGCGTTGCGATGTTCAGAACGGTCATTGCGATGGGCAGGGAACGGTATTTCGGAGGGAGTGGAAAGGAAAACGCGTGAGTTCAGCAGCCTAGTCGCGCATGGTTGCAGAATGATATCATTTCACGGATGCACGGCGCTGATTACTGGAGCTTCATCGGGGATTGGCGCGGAGTTCGCCCGGCAACTCGCGCCGTATGCCCGCACACTCATTCTCGTCGCCCGTGGTCGCGACGCGCTCTCGGCGCTGGCGACGGAATTGACCCGGCCGGGTCTCGAAGTGCGCGTTCACTCCGCAGACCTCGCGGACCCTGCGCAGGTTGCCGGAGTCATCGCTGCGGCGGCGGGAGTGGATTTCTTGATCAACAATGCCGGGCTCGGAGACCATGGACTTTTTGAGCGAAGCGATTGGGCACGGGTGCAGGCGATGGTGGACGTGAATATCACCGCGCTCACGCGCCTGACGCACGGAATCCTCCCGTCGATGATTGCGCGCAAGACGGGACGAATCCTAAATGTGAGCAGCATCGCAGGCGACATTCCTGTTCCCGGCATGGCCGTGTATGCGGCAACGAAGTCGTACGTCACGAGCCTCACCGAGGCCCTGCGCGCAGAACTGAGCGAGACGGGTGTAAGCGTCACCGCCGTATGTCCCGGCCCCGTGGATACCGCGTTCTCCGGTCGCGCTGAGCGGGCAGGGGAGCACGACGATATGAAGTCGCCGAGCATCATGAAAGTCTCCATCCCGCAAGTCGCCCACGAAGCGCTGATGGCAGTCGAGCGAGGCCGCGCCCGTGTCGTGCCCGGCTGGGTGCCCGCAGCCGTGGCTCTGGCAATCTCCGTAATCCCGATGTTTGCCATCCGAGCGTTCTTAAAGCGGCGGCGGGTCTGATTTATTTCTCTGCGTAATCGTTTGCTCGTAGTGATGCGGGGGCTGTTATTGGGTGTTTGTTTGAGCATAGGTATTACTACGTAACGTGCGGGTTTGAGGAAAAAACGACTCGACACAGAGCCTTCAAATATTACGGTTTTGACACATGTTTCCCGGATTTTGCTTAAAACGTAGTGTGATTAAGTTCGCGGTTTTGGCGTGCTTTTTTTGGGCTTTGCAAGAGGCCGCGCGTGCACACGGCGATGTTCACGAAGCTATCGGACGTGTGACTGCTCAGATCGCGGAACATCCCGACGATGCGCATCTTTTCCTGAATCGCGGCGGGCTTTACCGCAGTGACGAAGACTGGCTTGCGGCGCTTGCGGATTTTGAAAAGGCCCGCGCACTCAATCCGGAACTCGCCCCGTTGGCGAGGGTTGCACGTGCGGAAGTTCTGTTGCTTTCCGGAAAGCACGAGCAGGCACGAGTCGAGCTCGATACGCTCATCTCCGAAAGTCCCGGGACAATGTATGGCTATGTCGTGCGTGCGCGCTGCCTTGTTGCGAAGAACGAACCCGCGAAAGCGGCGGAGGATTTTCGCCGAGCGCTGGCCGAGTTGCCGCGCCCGGAGCCCTCGCTGGTGCTGGAGTGCGTCCACGCCGAGGCGGATGCGGGGATGAATGATGCTGCCTTGGGGACGCTCGATGCCGCTATCGCGAAGCTGGGGCCGGTCATCACACTCGTAGAGCCCGCCATCGCGCTTGAAGAGAAATTGGGACGTTTCGATGCCGCAATTGCGCGGCTGGATGCGTTCATGGCTCCGCTGCCTCGAAAGGAACGCTGGCTCGCGAAAAAAGCCGCGGTATTCGAAAAATCCGGCCGTATTGAGGATGCGCGTGTTTCTCTTGAACAGGCCATTGCATCGATCGATTCGCTCCCGGAGGAGCGCCGCCGAATGGTGACCATTGCGGCACTCAAGGATCGGATTTCGGAACAACTGAACCAGCTCAAACAGAAGTAATCATTATGAGAATCCATTACGCATTCCTCGTGCTGCTCGCCGGCATCGCGCAGCTTTTTGCTGCAAATAGAACGCTGATCGAAGCGAGCGCCACAACCTGGCGCTATTTGCATACCGCAACGGCAGCGCCTGCAGACGATGCGGGAGGTAATAGCTGGCTCCAACTCAACTACGACGATTCGGCATGGCTCAACGGGACAGGAGAAATTGGATACGGCGATGGCGATGAGGGAACGGTTATTGCCAGTCCGGTTCTGGGTCGTACGGTTTACTTTCGCACGAAGTTCGATGTCGCTGATGCCTCGATTTTCAAAGGTCTCTTCCTCCGCCTTGTTGCCGACGACGGAGTTGTGGTGTATCTCAATGGGACGGAAATCAAGCGATACAACATGGCTGCGGGTGCCGTTGCTTTCGCGACACTCGCGAGCACTTCGCCGGTGGCCACCGTGGAGAATGTCTTTCAGAATCTGCCGGTAACGCTTCCCGCCGGTCTTCTCGTGAACGGAACCAACTCGGTGACCGTGGAGGTTCACCAGAATACTGCGACATCGCCGGACATGAGCTTCGACCTTGAACTCCAGGGAACCACGTCCACATCCGCAACCCCGCCTTACATCATCCGCGGGCCGTATCTCCAAAATGCCACGTCCGGCTCCATGACAGTGCGCTGGCGCACGAATGTCGCGACGGGCGTCGCCGGCGTACGCTTTGGTGGCAGCATTGGCGCGATGACAGATACCGCGACCGGCACTTCCACGGCGGTCGCGGGCGGAGTGGACCATCAGGTTGTCGTCGCGGGTCTCAGTCCCGATGCGAAGCTGCTCTATGCAATCACCCACGGCGGTGAGGATATTGAAGGCGCGGATAACGAGCATTTTTTCCGGACACTGCCTTTGGCCGGGACGGTGCGGCCGTATCGGTTTTGGGTGCTCGGTGATTGCGGAACGGGCCGGAACGGAACTTACAATGGTAACGCGGAAAAAGTCCGGAATGCTTATTTCAACTCGCCCCACCTGATGCGGAACGACGGCATCTTGATGCTTGGCGACAATGCCTACGACAACGGGACCGACACGGAGTATCAGCGCGGAGTTTTCGAAACGTACCGGCGGCAATTGCGAAATATTCCGTTGTGGTCCTGTCTTGGGAATCACGAGATCGGCGCGCTTGCCGAGGCGAGTTATGGAACGGCGGCGTATTTCTCCATCTTTACTTTTCCGACTGCCGGAGAGGCGGGAGGCGTGGCTTCGGCCAGCGAGCGTTACTATTCGTATGACGTGGGGAATGTTCACTTCGTCGTGCTGGACTCGCAGACGAGTGCGAATCGGGCTGCGGGAAGTGCGATGCTGACCTGGCTCGCTGCGGACCTCGACGATGCGGTGCTCAACGGAAAGCGATGGATTGTCGCTTACTGGCACCACCCTCCGTTCACCCACGGCTCGCATAACTCGGACAGTGAGATCGCCCATATCGAAATGCGTCAGCGCGCGAATCCAATCCTCGAATCGCATGGCGTGGATCTCGTGCTGGGAGGACATTCCCACCTCTACGAGCGCACGCGACTCATCAATGGATTCACCGGCCTTTTTGCCACTTACGATCCGCTT
>JAYUSJ010000145.1:0-5892 GCA_043755735.1 Verrucomicrobiaceae bacterium
GTGAACATCTACCGCCGCATCAAAGGCCAGGTGCAATGGCAGCTCATCGCCGTCCGCAAACGCCGCTTCCCATTCTTCGACGAGTCGGACCTCGCCGTCCCCAACACGCCCGAAGTCCGCGAATACATGGCCATCGGCGTGGTCAATGACGAGGAAATCGGCCAGATGAGCGAGATCAAAGAGGTCGTGTACGCCGGATAGAGCGAACGCACCAAGCGACGAGGCGCGCGGGCCGGGATCATTTTCAGAGAAAATATCCCGCCCGCCGCCGAAGAAGCCGCAATTGTGTTGCCCGAACCCGTCAGTTGCGCCTAAAGCAAACCTCATGAACGCCCAGCCCTGCAATCGTCCAATAAAGCTGTCGCCTACAAAGGCGATCGTCAAAAACCCGCGGGGTTGTTCGCGATCCAGTCGTTCGCCTAAAGCCAGAGCCATCAACGCATGATCCGATTCGACGAATATCCGTATGCGCAGTTTAGAGAGGCATTCGGAACGGTGCTCGGCAGAGTGGGCCTGGTCATTTTGGCAGCGCTCGGAGGCTCCATGCTGGGAGGATTGTCCGCTACCCGGTCCGTTGGAGGCCTTTGGCCGGGAGTCATCGGATTGCCGGGTTTGAGTTTGGCTTCCATATTCAACGGAGTCGGGCTTTTCGTCCTTCCTGCGTTGCTGCTCTACGCGATTGTCTCAGTTCGTTGCGAGTGGCCGCTTCGATTGACATTTCTTTGCTCGCTCCTGATGTGGTGGAACATCCACAAGACTATTCGGTGGACAGTTTACGACAGTCCAATGGCGAAGCAGCAGCAGCAGTTTAAGGCTGACTTCGAGAAGGCCATGAATGAGGCGATTGAAAATGCAAATAAGAAGAACCGGAAATGAGTCACCAATGAACCGAAGGCCGATAATGAACAAAAGGGCGCAATCGAACTGCACGCACGCGGTTGTGTCGCCCTTGCAGGGCTGTTTCGTTTGCTCACTGGAACCCAGGGCTGCGCTCCTTCGTCGCTGACCCTGGGCTATTACATTGCCGGGCTTTCAGCCCTTCAGTTCATCCGCGTTCGATTCCACTGTGAAACACACCGTAGTGCGATGGATACCAAGAACGGAATTGCGTCGCAGGATGGGTTCGGGCATCTCGGGGGCGATGTTTCGTTATCTCTTGCTCACGGTTGCGCTTTTCCTTTCAGGCTGCGCGACTTCTTCGCACACGTTTGCACCCATCTCAAAGCCCCGGACGGCCACGGGTCAGGTCCGCTATGAGGGCGGGGGGCGGAGTGTGATCGGCGAACTGCTCGTCTCGCAAGGGGCGGAGGGCGGGCGGCTGGAGTTTGGGAAAGGCGCGGGGGTTTCGCTGCTGCGGGTGCTTTCGGATCAGACGAGCATCCGCTTTGAGGGGCCGCTGGCTCGCGGCACGAGGGAGTTGGCGCGCGGGGCGAAACTGCCGGGGCATCTGGTCGTGTGGGGGCAGCTTGCGGAGCGTCCGGTGGCGTCCGGCGCGGGGTCGTATTCTCACGACGGTGAGAAAGTGTCGTATCAGCTCTCGGTGGTCCGCTGATGCGACTCTCGGACCGCGTCGCTCATCTCATCGTTCATCACCCGAAGCGGATTTGGGTGCTCCTTTTTGTGCTGCTGGCCGGTGCCGTGGGCGCCATCGCGCTGCGGGCAAAGATCAACAGCGATGTTCTGGACATGCTGCCCGGCCACTTCGAGAGCGTGGCCATTTACAAGCTGACCGACCGCGAGTTCAGCTCGGCGCGCGATTTGGCTTTCGCTCTGGTGACGGACGCGGATGATGTCGATATGGACGCCTTCTCCGCGCACTTTTCCGCGGCGCTGGCAAAGGAGCCGTGGGTGGTGCGGGTGATGGAGCGTTCGCCGTTCGATGCGCCCGGCGGGCTGGAGGAATTGCGTGCTGTGGCACTTCCGCTTTTGCTGAACCAAGAGGATATCAGCCCCGTCGTGGCGGCGCTTCAGCCGGATGCGATCACGGCAAGGCTCGCGAAGCTGCGGGCCAAGGAGGCGGCAGGCGTCGGTTTTTCGCGCGCGGAGCTGGAGTATGACTCGCTCGGGATCGTCTTTCCGGCGCTGAAAGCTGCCCGGCCGAATCGTGCTGAATCGAAGGACGACCCGCACTTTCGTTTGGTCATGGCGCATTGCCTTCAGGACAGCCTCGACGAGCCGGCGTGCAATGACACGATGCGGAAATACGCCGACTTCAAAAAGCGCGTGATTGCTTCGTGGCCGGCGGAGAACGGTCCGCAGCCGCAGATTCTTTGCACGGGCCGGACGGCGTATGTTTCGGAGATGGCGGGAAAGCTGAAAGGCGATATTTTCAGTACGGTGAACAGCAGCATCCTGCTGGTTGCGCTGACATTTTACGCGGGCTTCCGGCGGTGGCGTCCGCTGCTTGCCATCATCGAAGCGCTTGCTGTGACTTGCGTTCTGGCGGTCGCGAGCGGGGCGTTGCTCTTCGGCGCGCTGAATATGATCACGGTCGGGCTGTGCGCGATCCTCGTGGGGTTGGGAGTGGATTTTGCGATGGTGCTGTATGCGTTTTATCTCGCCGAGCAGGAGAGGGGAGAGAGCCACGAGAGCGCGATTGCCGGTGCGCTGCGGGCGCACGGTTCGGGGATTTGGTTTGGCTCCATCACCACGGCGGTGGCTTTTTTGTGCCTGCTGTGGAGCGGCTCGGCGGGCTACCGTCAGCTCGGGGTGCTGATTGCGTGCGGCATCATGATTGCGGCGATAGCGATGATGACGATGTTCTGGCTCTTCCTCGGCGTCCGGTTGATGCCTTGGCTGCGCAAGTTGCTTCTCGGCGTGCTCGCCTTTGCGCTCGTCGCAGGCATCGCGTGGGTCGCGAAGAACTTCGATATTCTTTGGACGCCGACGAGCATGAGCTCAATCATCAGCGGACTCGGACTGGCCGCAATCACGATGGTCGGCGCGCATTATCTCTGCCGGGTCGTGCCCTTGCTTCCGGCCATCGCGTTGTCCCGTCCGTGGAAGATTCTTGGGCCGGGAATGCTGGTGCTCGTCGGGTTTTCGGTATCGGCTTTTCTGCCCGGCAGAGAGTTGCCGTTCGACCTCGATCCTAAATCGCTGGAGCCCGTCCACAGCGATGCCGGACACGCCCTGCGCACGATCATGGCGAGGCTGAATCCCGACAAAATCGACTCCGTTCTCGCCGTCATCGAAGCGTCATCGCAGGAGGAGCTTTCCTCATCCTGGGAGAAGGCCGAGAAGGCATGGTTGAAGCTCGCGGAGGCGGGCGGGCTCTTCCGCTCTGTGAGCACGCCGGCGGCCATCGCGACTTCACCGAAGCGCATGACGGCAAACGCCGCGAAGCTGGGCGCAAGTGTGGACCTCGCCGCGAGCCGCGCGGCGTTCGACGCCGCCCTGAAAGCGAACGATTTCCGGCCTGAGCTGTTCGCCTCCGCAGCGGTCGTCATCGACTCGCTCACCGCCGCTTCGAAAGGCGAAGTGGAGGTCGTGGACTGGCGCAGAAACCTCCCGGTCACCAGCGCATGGTGGTTCCTCATCGACGGCAGCCTCAGTAAAACCAAGCCGCTCGGTATAGCCCAGCTCAAGCCCGCCAAGGCATTGGTCACCGAGGCCGACGTCAACGCCGTCCGCACCGCGTTGGCGGTCCCCGGAGTCAAAGTCGGACTGTCCGGTTGGGGCTTCACGCTCACGGAGCTTGCAGCCTGGTCCGGGCACAAAATGCAGCAGCTCACGGTGCTGATGATCACGATGAATATCGTGCTCCTCACCATTCTCCTGCGCGCTTGGAAGCCTGTTGTGATCACGATGATTGGGCTTCTGCTCTCGATCGGTGCTATGCTGGCGACGCTGAAGTTCATCGGGCTGAGCCTAAACCTTTTTAACATCCTCGCCTTCCCGCTCGTTCTCGGAGTCGGCGTGGACTACGGTATCTACATCGCCCTCGCGATGAAAACCCGCGACTCCGGGCGAGAGCTCACCACGCTGATGAAACCGCTTCTCCTCAGCGGGCTCACCACGGCCGTAGGATTCGGCTCGCTCGCATGGGCGGAAAATCCCGCGCTCCGCGGTCTCGGCCTGTTGTGCGGAATCGGCGTCGGGTGGTGCCTCTTCGCAACTTTTGTTTTCGTCCTGCCCGCCTGCGCGCTGTGGGAGCGGCGTACGAAAAATGGGGGATAGAGCGACGAATCGATGGAAGACATCGATCGGCCACCGTCGTTTGAAGCAATCTGCTGGAGACTCGTGCTCTGGTTGTGAGCTGGCGCAGCTTTGTCGGGCGTATTGGTATCCGCTTTACGCCTATCTACGACGCTTGCGCAAAGTAGTTCACGACTTTAGTCGGTGCGATGCGGACAAGCAAAGGCAGCGTCGAAACTCACAGGCGCCGTCCTTCTGCGAAGCGTTCCCGCCTTCTCTTTTCGACGGCTCTGCCGACTAAAGTCGTGGACTACTTTCGCCTCCCGCCAGAGCAACGTGTTCCCCCTACGGGATACTGCGAACGCGGACCCGTCCTGTCGGCGGTGCGGTTTTGACTCCGGGGCCGACGGGCGGTTTATTGGCGTGAATCGATGGGGGCGCGCCATGCGTTTTTGAGGCGTTTTCGTCGAAGCCGATTTCTTCCACGAGTCCGTCCTTCGCGAGCTTCACTTTGCTTTTTCCAAACGTGTCGGACCACTCGATTTGCTGGACGGAGATCCCGTCTTCATTGGGCGAATTGCCCCACAGCCGGATCGGTGCGCGCTCTTCGCCGCGCCGGACGATGGCGACGTATTCCCGCCCGCCGACGCGACCGAGACCCACGACTACCATGTTTTCCGTGAACTTCGTCTGCGGCGCGACCACTTCCGCCACGGTTTTCGTCGCGAGCACAAACGGCGAGTTGCTTCGCGTCTGGTCGTAGCGGTCTTTGGTGAACGGCTCCGGCAGCGCGGAATCGGCGGCGATTGAGCTGCTGGCGAATGCGATGAATGCGAGTGCTCTCATATATTCTTAGGACAGCAGCGGGCAGCGGACGTTCAACTTATCCTGCGGGAAACGCGGCACACTCACCCTCGACGCTGGGCGCAAACGAAATAGCATGTTCGAATGCCGGATCGTTCATCGCTTCGCGAATCCTACACGCGCCGCCGTGCGAGTGGTCGAGGAAGGTTCGCAAAGTTGAGCCCTTTGTGCGAACATTGAGTCTGGCACCTCAGAGTAGGATGGTGAGCGCCCGGCGGAAAAGCCGGGCCATGAGTGATGGATGTGTGTAGTTTTTCATTTGGTGAAACGTGGGATTCTCAGGAGTTTCTCGGGAACGGGCGCGGAAGCGCACACCGAATGTGAAAGACTTTTCAGGGGGAATTGGTATCCTTTGAGAGCTTTCTTAAGGCGAAATGTGAATTGTTTGCACTTTCTTTATGAATTTCGCTTGCGTTCTTCTTGCTTCCAACTAAAAACGTCGGTTCCGCTATGCTCAAAAAGCATAACGGTGTGCACACTAAATTAAACAAACACGAAGCGCGCTGAACACACGAAACTGCTCTCGATTCATACAAATGCGGCATTTAAGCCCGCTTGAATCCTCTGCAATCGTGACTTTGGCCTCCGCGGCGTCCCGTAATTCCGAAATGTCTTCACACGTAATCAGTAGCTTGGCTTCAGTGGTTTATCCCGTGGTTTTGTCCGTAATTCTCTGCCAAGCGTCGTGTGGTGCCTCTGCTCACAACAGGGCTCTCAATTTCTAATCTAACCCGCTCTCGGTGCGGGTTTATTCTCTCACTGGGGGCATCGTCCTTAAACAGTAACACCATACCATCGTCTCTATGTCGGAACGCCAAAACTTCGGTAAAATCAAGGAAGGTGCTGAGCCACCAAACCTCATTGAACTCCAAACAGACTCATACAAGGAAT
>JAYUSJ010000146.1:0-19889 GCA_043755735.1 Verrucomicrobiaceae bacterium
GGTTGGTCTTCTTCGCTGGGGCCGTGGCCGGCGTCGATGACTTTGCGCTGGCGCTTCCAGTCGGCGATGAAGGCGGCGACGGCTTCGGGCGAACGTCCCGTCACGCTCGGGGCGTTTGGATCGGCGGGCTCCAGTTGGGCGACGAGGTCGTCCAAGTCCGACAGTTGTTCGATCAAGTCGGCGGTTCCGGTTTCTAGTTCGCGGCGCTTTGTCGCGCTGCCGCCGATGCTCGTGCGGGGTTTGCGCTGGAGCTCGTCAAACAGCGTGATGGCGGTGGTGAGGGCGCTGATTTTTGCCATCGTGACTCCACGGCCCGACGCGCCGCTCTCGTCGCGGGCTTGCATGGCGAGGTCGCGGATTTCGGTGCATTTTGTGATGAGTAGCTGGTCGCGCAGGCGGACGAGGGCGCGCTTTGGAAATGTCACTTTTGCGGACGTGGGTGTGATTGATTCTACTCTATTGCTGAGAGCGACTACGAACGACGCTCAAAGTAACTCGACCCGAACACGCTGTCGATTCGACCGGGACAATCCTCACCGTATTTACGCCAAAGCACGGCTAGCCATTTCAGCGCGCTTCCGGCATGCTCTGCGCAACGCTATGAAATCCACATGCCTCGCCCTGCTTGCCATCTCCGCCGCTGCGCTCGCCATCGAGCCTCCGCCGTCCACGCTCCCGAGCCAGGCGAGGTTCGTCGATAAAGTCATCGTCCCCGTGCCCAGCGAAGTCTTTGCCGCGCTCGACAAACTCGGCCGCCCAAAATGGGCGGGAATCATCAACCGCGCCTCCAGCACCGCAAAGCCCACCGGCGAATCTTCGCAAGTCGCTCTCATGCTCGGCACCATCATCGCAGAAGGGTTCATTGCCGTGGAGGCCGAGGACGCCGATGAAGTCCGCAATCTCGGTCGCGCCATCCTCACCTTTTCCAACGCGCTCGGCGTCCGCAAGGCCGTCGTCCGGCGCGCAAACAGCGTCGTCGAATTTGCCGACAAAAAACAATGGCAGCGCGTCCGGGTGGAGCTCGACGGCGCACTCACCGACGTCCGCGAAGCCATGGTCGAGCTTAGCAGCGAATCCCTCGCAAACCTCGTCAGCATCGGCGGATGGCTCCGCGGCACCGAGGCCCTCTGCGCCGTGGTCGGTGCGGATTTCGACCGCGACGGCGCCGAGCTGCTCCGCCAGCCGATGCTCATCGAGCACTTCGGCGTGAAGATCGACGCTCTCCGCGATCGACAAAAGGCCAGCCCGCTCATCAGCCAGATTCGCAAAGGGCTCATCGAGCTCAAGCCCATCGCCTCGCCGCAAGGCAACGCCCGTATCACTCAAAGATCCGTCAACGATGCAGGTGCTATCACCAAATCACTCGTCGCCGCCATCCAGCGCAAATCAAACTAGCCCATGAAAACGCTCACCTCACTCCTACTCGTCATCGCCATCGCCCTCTCGACGACCGCATTTGCCGTCGTGGACGACTCCCATTCCCGCGCCTTGGAAATCGCCACGCCTTACGTCAAACAAGGCTACATCGTCCGCGACGAATTCTGGAGCGGCATCCTCCCCGCCAACCAGCCCATGATCGTCCGCCACCAGCTCTTCAAAGGAAACACCTATTGGTTCTGGCTCGGCTCCGAGGAAGACAAAGCCCGCGTCTCCATCCACGTTTATGACACCGACGGCAAACTCTGCGGCATAGAAGACTGGCAGAAAGGCCCGCGCGCCGCCGTGAAAGTGATCCCCAAACGCACCGGCACGTATTTTCTCCGAGTCGTGATTGAAGATTCCCCGATCAAGCGCACCCGCTGGTCGCTCGCCTACGGATTTAAATAGAACGGGCGGCGGCTGCGGCCCAGCTCAAAAAAACCCGGACGTTCCACCAAGCGCGAAGACGCTGGCTTGCCGGTGCGCCGCCCGATATAGCCGGAGGCATGAGTCTGTTTTTTCATGCGTTGTTTGTTCATGGTCTCCGCCTTCACTGCGGGGCACGTCCGCGCTCGCGCCCGGCGTCTCCGTTCATCGTGTGAGCCCCACGCTTTAGTCCCGTGTCACTCATCGCCGGCATTTTTAATAGTCTGATCTTCAAGCCGGTTTTGCGGCCCGTATTCCGGATCTTGACCGGACTCATCGCGATCCCGGTTTTCCGGTTCATCATGCGGCATTGCCTTGGGAAAAAGACCCTTTCCCGCGAGATGCAGCGGGATGTGGAAATGTGGTTTCGCGGCGCGGTGCTCCTGCTCGCTGCGACTGCAAATCTGGAGGATTTCCTCTTCGGCTGGCTGCCCTGGCACAAAAGCGAAGACCCGTGGTTCACCATGCTGCTCCGCCTGCTGCTCGCCGTCGGTGTCGTCGAAAGTATGCCGGACCAGGAAATCTTCGCCGTCGTCCATCGCGGCCCGCCCAAAGTAAAACTCACCACGCTTCGCGGCTGGAAGGAACTCTGGCGGCGGCGGGCGGAATTCCTTCGCGGCATCGGCGTATTGCATCTCAAGCGTTCCTCCCCCGTATTCGTCATCATGACCGTCATCTTTGGCGGCACCGCAGGAACGCGCGATTTTGTCATCGGCTGGGTTTTCTACGGCCTCGCCATCGTGCAGTACCTCATCATCGGCATCGCCACGGAAAGCGACCGGCTCACCGGCATGCTGGAGCAATTCGACCGGAACGCCGAGGCGATTCGCAATGAACTCCAAAGCAAAGAAAGCCTCCCGCCAAGCGCCGGGAATAAAGTTTAGCGAACCGATCATTTCATCATTTCTTTTTCATCGCCTGGCCCGCTTTTCCCCACCGAACTTTCCACTCGCCATTCCGCGATAAAGTGCCACCTTCCCACCCGCAAAACACAACATCCCTATGAAAGACGAATTCTCCAACCGGCTCACCATGTTCAAAACCGCACGCGACCTCCTGAATCTTCCGGAGCGAAAAGCGGTCTGGTTCAATGTCAACCCCACCATCTTCACCACCAAGGTCGCCGCACTCGACCCCGAGATCCTCGCGCTGGAGAACTTCTGCCAGCAGCAGGGCGTGGACATCACCGGCGCTGCCGTGGACAAAGACAAAGAGGAAACCGATGTCGAAACCGTCGCCCACACCCTTGGGCGCCTGCTCGTCCAGTGGTTCCGCGACCAGGGCGATGAAACCAACGCCGCAAAGTGCGACATCACCCTTGGCGAATGGCAAAAGCTGCGCGACACCACGCTCATATTGAAAGCACGCGAAATCCGCGACCTCGGCCTGCCCGTCGCCTCGCTTCCGGCGGGCTTTGCCTACGGCATCACCAGCTCCCTCGTCCAGCAGCTCACCGACGAAGTGAACGAATACGAAGAATTCCTCACCAAACCGCAAACCAGCATCGCCCAGCGCAAAGCCCGCACCCTCGCAATGCGCGCGGAGTTCAAGAAAATGGAGGCCAAATTCGCGAGCCTCGACGACCTCATCCTCGCCTTCAACGGCACCGCACCCGGCCGCTCCCTCATCGCCTCATATAAAGAATCGCGCATCATCCGCGACGCCGGCCACGGCCCGAAGAATCCGCCAACGCCGACGCCCACTCCAACTCCCACCCCTACGCCGACGCCACCACCTGCGTAAAACGAAAAGGCACCGGGCTATTTGACCGCACCTGCCCTGCACCATACTATCCAGCCATGCACGCAATCGAATTCACGACCGAGTTGAGCGACGCCGCCGTTTTATCCATCCCCTCCGATGTGGCCGCGCAACTCCCTAAATCCGGAAAGGCCCGCATCATCGTGCTCACGGACGACACCTCCGATGATGCCGACTGGCAAGCCGGAGCGTATGCGCAATTCCTCCGCGACGACTCGGCAGAAGACGCCATCTACGACACCTTGCGCTGACCCATGTTCGGCGAAATCTTCATTTGCCAATTCCCCTTCACCTCCGGCACAGGCTCCAAAATCCGCCCTGCGCTTGTGCTCTTCGACCTCGCACAGGATGCCATCATCTGCCGGGTCACCTCCGTCCAGCGCACTGGCCCGCTCGACATCACTTTGCAAGACTGGCAACCCGCCGGTCTGCTAAAGCCCTCCGTCGCCCGCATCGACCGTCTCGTGACCGCAGAAAAATCCATCTTCCTCCGCCGCCTCGGCGTCCTCAGCGCGGCGGATTTGGCAGCGGTGAGGAATGCGTGGAATAGCGGGATGAAGTTATAGAGCGCCCGAATGCGCCGAACAGTGCGCTCTATGAGTCCCTCTCATCGTCTCTCTCCGAGCTGACTCTTATGCAAAACCAACTCATCGAGCTCCATGATTCGACGATTGAGCACGCTTCGATTTTGAGTGACTCGTTGGTGCTCACGCTCTCCGCAAATGTCCACCGTTCACATGGGCAGCCGGGCTTGCATCCGGGGACGGTGTGGCGGCAGCGGGCAATTTTGACCTTTTTCCGGGTGGAGAATCCCTCGGTGCGTGAGTTCCCGGCGACGATTTATGATGGAACGCTCGGAGTCGGCATGGTGACGTTTCACAATCTAGTCCCCACCGAGGGCTCGTTTACGGAGGGTATTCATTTTTCCGTCACTCTTGATGATGGGAAAACGTATGAGCTGAAGTCGGGAGGGCTCCGGCTTGAGTTGGAAGGCGCGCCAGAGTTCATCGAAAACTTCCCAGAGCCATGAAAGTCATAAACTCCTCAAAACGTCGCATTTCCATCTCCGACCGGGCGATTTCCAAGTCCGACCTGTCGGTTTCTGACCACGACCGGGCGATTTCTCGGGGCGACGTGGCGATTTCTATACACGACGGGGGAGTTTCTCTGTCCGACCGGACGGTTTCCAGAGGCGACCGGGGTGTTTCGGAGGGCGACGGACAGGTTTCGCGGTTCGACCGGGCGGTTTCGCAGGCCGACCGATCGATTTCCGGGTCCGACCGGGGCGTTTCTCGGGGCGACCGCTGGGTTTCCGCTTCCGATGGGCTTTTTGTTTATGGCTCCCTGTCTTGAGCGGTCTTCTTACGCCTTTGCCGACCGAAAAGCGGGCCTCGCGGCGAACGCGCGCGCGCTTTGAAACGGGCGGATTTCCGGCCCAAACGGAGCCTTCGGGTGAATTTTCTCACGTTTTCAGTTGCGCGGCGTTCGGGAAACGCTATAGACCGCGCCCCCTTTTACCACTCTTGGCTTATGTCGAACATCATCGCAAAAATTAATAAAGAACAACTCCAGTCGGACCGAAACATCTTCGGGATCGGCGATACTGTCTGCGTCCACACCATCGTGAAGGAAGGTGCCAAGGAGCGTATCCAGAAGTACACCGGAGTCGTCATCGCCCGTCGTGGAACTGACATCAACGCCGCATTCACCGTCCGCCGTATCAGCTACGGTGAAGGTGTCGAGCGCGTGTTCCCGCTTCATTCACCGCGTATCGCGAAGATCGTGGTGGAGCACAGCGGCGATGTCCGTCGTTCCAAGCTCAACTATCTCCGCAACCGCACCGGCAAGGCCGCGATGGCGGTGAAGGAGAAAGTCGCAAAGGAAGTCGCAGCACCTGCTGCGGCCTAATCTCCGCGCTTTTGCCTCTCTTGAAGAGGCCTGTGTCACAAATTTGCAGCCTCGCGCACGAAGACGATCTTCGTGCGCGAGGTTTGCGTTTTGTCGCAGGTGTGGATGAAGCGGGGCGCGGTCCTCTCGCGGGGCCGGTGGTGGCGGCGGCGGTGATTCTGCCGGATGGCTTCTCGCACGCGGTGCTGAACGACTCGAAAAAGCTCACGCACAGGAAGCGCGATGCGCTTTTCGAGGAACTCACGGCGGACAGCGCGATCGTGTGGAGTCTTTCCATCGTGGAGGCGGAGGAAATCGACCGCATTAACATCCTCCGCGCGACCCACGAGGGAATGCGCCGGGCCGTGTTGGGACTGGCGACGCAGCCGGAGCATGTGCTCATCGACGGTTTGCCGGTGCGCCCGTTTCCGGTGGAGCAAACGGCGCTCGTGGGGGGCGATGGACTGAGTTTCAGCATTGCCGCGGCGAGTGTGATCGCCAAGGTAACGCGCGACCGGCTGATGCTGGCGCTCGACAAGCAATATCCCGTCTATGAATTCGCAAAGCACAAAGGCTACGGAACTGCCGCGCATCTCGCGGCGCTGAAAAAACATGGGCCTTGTCCGATTCATCGCCGCTCTTTTCTCCCGGTCCGCCAGGCCGAACTCGGCCTCTAGCGACCCGCGCCACCGGCTCGGTCTGCGGGGCGAAAATCTGGCCTCGAAGTTCCTGCGCAAGTCGGGCTTCAAGATCCTTTACCGAAACTATCGACCCAAAGGCGGAGGCGAAGTGGACCTCGTGTGCCGGGATGGAAAGACGCTCGCATTCGTGGAAGTAAAGACGCGTTCGTCGGACGAATTTGGCCGTCCCGCCGATGCCGTGAACGCGGAGAAGCGCGAGCTCATCGCCCGTGGCGCGCGCTCGTGGCTCCGGCTGATGGACAATCGCGATGTGATCGTCCGTTTCGACGTGGTGGAAGTCATCGCCGGTGAGGGGAAACCGGAACTGACGCTGCACAAAGCGGCATTCGTGCCGGAGAATACGCGCTGAGTGCCGGTGAATTTTTCTGGCTGAATCCCGCCGTTCCCGTTCATGGTCGCGCAAATGAAAATCACCAGCATCCTCGCATACCGTGTCGAACTTCCGCTCGTGGAGACTACCTACAAGTGGTCGGGTGGGAAATCGGTCACCGTCTTTGACAGCACAATCATTCGCGTCGAGACGGACGCGGGCATCGTGGGGCACGGCGAGGTTTGCCCGCTCGGGCCCTTCTATTTACCCGCGTATGCCGACGGCGTGCGCGCGGGGTTGCGCGAGCTGGGGCCGCACCTCATCGGCCAGGACCCGCGCCAACTCACGAAGCTCAATCACCGCATGGACGCCGCGCTCAAAGGGCACCCTTATGTAAAGAGCGGCATCGACATCGCGTGCTGGGACATCCTCGGGCAATTCGCCGGGATGCCTGTATGCGAGCTGCTTGGCGGGCGCTTCGGCGAAAAAGTGCGGCTCTACCGCGCCATCTCGCAGGAGTCGCCGGAGGAAATGGCCGCGAAGGTCGCAGGCTACCGCGCCGAGGGTTACTCGCGCTTTCAGCTCAAGGTCGGCGGCGATCCGGATACGGACATCGCGCGCATTTTCGCTGTCGCGGAAAAACTCCAAAGCGGCGACCGCCTCGTGGCCGACGCAAATACCGGCTGGGTGCAGCACGAAGCCGTGCGCATCGCCAAAGCAGTGCGCGATGTGGACGTGTATATTGAGCAACCGTGCCTCACCTACGAGGAATGCCTCGCCGTCCGCCGACAGACGACGCACCCCTTCGTGCTCGATGAAAACGTGGACGGCCTCGACATGCTCCTGCGCGCCAAAGCCGACCTCGCGATGGATGTAGTGAATTTGAAAATCAGCAAACTCGGGGGCCTCACAAAAACCCGCCAAGTCCGCGACCTCTGCGCCAGCATGGGCATCGCCATGACCCTCGAAGACTCCTGGGGCGGCGACATCACCACCGCCGCCATCGCTCACCTCGCCCACAGCACGCCGGAGGAATTCCGCTTCACGAGCACGGACTTCAACAGCTACGTCACCGTTTCCACCGCCGACGGCGCACCGCAGCGCGTGAACGGCTTCATGTCCGCCAGCACCGCCCCCGGCCTCGGCATCACGCCGAAAATGGATGTGCTCGGAGAGCCCGTGGTCGTTGTAAAATAGCGCCCGTCGCCGTGCACTGCGCGTATTCAAACAATCGGGAAGGCGCGAATCTCTACAATCGAGCCGGCCTTCCGGCCTCGCCATTTCCAACCAGCCAATAAAACTCCATGCGCACCTTTCTCCTCGGACTCACAGCCTTCGCTTCGCTCGCTCTCTCCGAATCCGCGTCGTCTGCCGTGGTCCTGGAGCTTGATGCCTCCGCGCTCGAAGCTGGGGTTCTCAACGAAATTCCGGGAGGCAAGTGGCACCCAAATGTCCCCCTCCCGATCGAGGCTGTTTCCGGCCGCAAGGCGTTCGTATTCGACGGGACACAGCAGCTCATTTCCGAACTCCTTCCTGCGGAAAAGTGGACTGCATTCACGGTGGAATCCTGGGTAATGAATCCCGCGATCGACCGCCAGGAAACGGTGGCGGCGATTTGCAGTGCGAAGGGTGGGGCGGGGACGGAATTCAACTTCGCGGGCAGTTCCAGCGCGGGGGCTTTCCGCTCGGGCTTCAAAGCGACGACGCCATTTTCAAAACTACCGGAGCCCGGCGTTTGGCATCACATCGTATGGACCTATGGCGGCGGGACGCTGAGGGTCTTTGTGGACGGCGAACTTGAAGTTGAGCGCACGCTAAAAGTGACGCTGCCGATGCCAATGAAAGTCCACGTCGGCGCCTCGGGCGAAGTGGACAATAAGGGACCGCGCAAGGCGTTCAGCGGCGCGATTGCGAAAGTGAAGCTCCACAACACAGCGCTCACCCATGATGAAGTGCGCGCCGGGGCAGGCTTTACTGCGCCTTACGCACCCGAGCCGAAAAACGGTGCCACGACCGACGCACTCAATGTGACGCTTCGCTGGGAACCCGGAGTGAAGGACGCAAAAGATTTCCGAGTCTTCGCAGGAACCGATCGCGCCGCAGTGGAACGCGGTGTGACCGCAACCAATCCACTTCCACTCACGCTCGGCGCGACCTATTTCTGGCGCGTCGAGCAGCAAAGCGCCGGAGGCGTTCAGTCCAGTCCTGTGTGGACGTTCACCGCCGACGCGGGTCTCGCCGCCGAGCCACAGCCGCGCGATGCGACGAGCAACACGCCCTCCTCACTCGCCACGCTTGCGTGGAAACCCGGAAAATACGCGACCCACCAAAGAGTCTACTTCGGCACTGATCGAGACGAGGTGGAACGGTCCGCGAAACCTGCGGCGGAATTGGGAGCGACCGCCGCCAGTTGCGCACCACCTCTGCCACTCGCGCCGGGCACCCGCTATTTCTGGCGAGTCGAGTCCGACAACGGCAAGCAGCCAAAAACCCACGGTGCCGTTTGGAGCTTCCGCACACAGGACACTCGAACGAAGGACGACGTCACGTTTTTCGTCGGCTCCGACACGCACTACGGCCGCGAGAACAACGTCGCTATCAACCGCCGCGTGATTGACGCAATGAATGCCCTCCCCGGCACTCCGCTGCCCGCAAAACTTGGCGGCACATCCGTCCCTACTCCACGGGGCGTCGTGCTCACGGGCGACCTCCTGGACGAGGGCTTCGACAAGGAAACTGCGCCCACGCAATGGAGCGAGTTTTGCAAAGACTTCGGCCTCACGGGCAAGGACGGACGCTTGTGTTACCCGCTCTACGAGGGCTTTGGAAATCACGATGGCGGCCCCATTAGGAGCTTCGTTCGCCCAGGGATTAAGCAAAGGAATCCGTCCCGCATTGGCCTCACGGAAATCTCGCCGAGCGGCCTTCATTTTTCGTGGGACTGGGAACATGTGCACCTCGTGCAGCTCAACCTTTTCGGCGGATCCGGCCCGCAGGACGTCAAGGGCGTGAACGGCGTTGAACACGATCCGAGTGGCTCGCTCGAGTTCCTCATTGCAGACCTCGCAAAACACGTCGGAAACAGCGGACGCCCTGTCATCGTTTTCCAGCACTTCGCATGGGTCGGCGGCATGTCGGACTGGTGGCAATTGGAAGCCAAAGAGCGCTTTTACGAAGCTGTAAAACCCTACCGCATTGCCTGCCTTATCAACGGGCATTCGCACGGCGCATCGTTCGGCCCGTGGCACGATCTCCTCACCGTACACGCAGGTTCCACAGCGCGCGGCGAGGGCGATACGGGCGACTTTCTCGTCGTGAGAGTGACCGAAAAAACACTCTCCATTGCACAGCGAAAACTCGACGGCACTTGGGGAATCCAATTGCACCAGAACCTCCCGGCGAAACCCGCAGCACCCGTAAAATAGATCGCTTTATGAAGTCATTCATCACCGCATTCACTCTCTTCTCAGCAACCGCGATAGCAGCCGCGCCCCGCGATGCCATTCCTCTCGACTCCGGCGAGATTCCGCAGAACTACCGCCTGCACGTGGAGTTCTCCGCGCCCTCGACGGGCTCGGTTCGTCTCGGGCCGCAACTCCTCATTCCGCTCTCGTCCGCAATTGAGCATGATGTTGCCGTCGAGCATCCAGCAAGCGGTACTGCGGTGCTGCGCGTATGGTCCGGCGGCAAACTGGTGCGCGGGCCGGAGGAACTCAAAGACTCTCCTGCAGGAGGAGCGCAGGATTTCCCTGCGGCAAAGCTCGACCTCGGCACAGACTTCACGGCTGTCGTGAAATTCGAGTCTCGCGGAAGCGGCACATTGTTCTCCAAGTGCGCTCCGAATGGCAAGTGGGCCGCGAATTCGAAGGCGCTCTACATCCGCGACGGACGACTCGTTTACGACATAGGCTGGCTGGGCGCGATCGCTGGCGGAGGCAAAGTGAACGACGGCAAATCACACACCGCAGTGGTGACGATGAGGGATGGCGCGGCGAAGCTTTGGCTCGACGGAAAAGCGGTCGGGGAGAACGCAAAGTTCGCGAAACCAGATGGCTCAGGGCACGTATTCAAAGTCGGACGCGCTTCGACTGATTTCGGAGGAGATTTTACCAAGGGCAAAATCGCGAGCGTCCGCGCATGGTCGAGAGCCCTGCCGGATGCCGAGATTTCACTGCTTTTCAAAGGCGATGGAGGAGGCGCGAATACACCGGATTTCACACACTCAACCGCGGGTGGAGCCGTCCGTCCGGTCATCGAAGTCGCAACCGGAGCTACCCTGCGTGAGGCATGGCTGCAGCCGTTGGAACGCACCGACCATTCCGAACTCGTGGCGAAATGGGATGCCAAGTCGCTGGAAGAAGGCCGGCAGATTTACAGCACCCTGTGCGTCGTGTGCCACGGCACGAAAGAGCAGCCAGGGTCACTTCCCACAGCGCTTCGATTCTCGGAGGGGCCGTTCAAGAACGGGGCTGATCCGCTGTCGATGTTCACGACCTTGCACAAGGGGTTCGGCCAGATGGTGCCGCAACCGCAATATACGACGGCGCAAAAATACGCGGTGATCCAATACATCCGCGAGACGTTTCTCCGCCCGCACAACCCCACGCAGTTTGTGGCAATCACCCCCGCAGTTCTCGCATCACTCCCGAAAGGCCTGACGCGCGCGGAAGTCGAGCAGGAAGACCGCTCGCTTCCGCAGTATAAGAAGATGGATTTCGGTCCGGCGCTTTTTTGGACCTACCAGATCGCACCGGGCAACATCGCACAAAAAGGCCTCGCCATCCGGCTCGATGACGGACCGGGCGGCGTGAGCAAAGGCCGCGCATGGATGATCTATGATCATGACACAATGCGCATGGCAACAGCCACGACCGGAGATTTTGTGGACTGGAAAGGCATCGCGTTTGATGGAAGCCACGGCACCCACACGAGCCTCACGGGCGACCGGCATTTTGTGAATCCTGTCGCCCCGGGCTGGGCGTCACCTGAAGGAAAATGGGACGATGTCCGACTCATCGGGAAGGATAAACTACGCTACGGCCCGCTGCCGCGCGAGTGGGCACGGTTCGAGGGCCTGTATTTGCACGGCGGAAAGGCGGTCATCGCCGCAAGCATCGGCGGGACGCGCGTGCTGGAGTCGCCCGGATGGCTCGATTACGGCACAACGCCGGTTTTCACGCGCACGCTGAATGTCGGAGTGCAACTAACTTCCGTAAATCAACCGCCTCTGCTGCTTCGCGTGGCGCCGGACACGGTGAGCGTCGTGCTCACTGGGAACGGCACGTTGAAAAAGGACGGAGGCTTTTGGGTCGCTTCGCTGCCCTGGGGTGCGAAAACGCGGCTGTTCATCTCGCGCACCGATGCTGCATCGCTCGACGCGCTCGCAAAGACGGTCAACACACCGCTCGACCTCACGCCGCTCACGCTCGGCGGACCACGGCAGTGGACACAGGAAGTCACAACGACATCCGAGGCCGGGAAAGACGGTGCCTTCGTTGCGGACACCTTCACGCTGCCCATCCAGAATCCGTGGGAAAGCTGGATGCGGCCCGGCGGTTTCGATTTCACGCCGGATGGCAAAGGCGCTGTCGTGGCGATGTGGAATGGTGATGTCTGGCGTGTGGACGGAATCATGGCCGCCGCACCTGCGCCGCTCCAATGGCGGCGCATCGCAACCGGGCTCTTCCAGCCGCTCGGCGTGAAGTTCCGGGGAGACGATCTTTTCGTCACGTGCCGCGATCAACTTGCCCGCCTCCGCGACTTGAATGGCGATGGCGAAATAGACTTCGTCGAGTGTTTCAACGACGATGCGCAAGTCACCGAGCACTTCCACGAATTTGCGATGGGCCTGCAAACCGATGCCGCGGGCAATTTCTACTATGCGAAGTCCGGTCGCCATGCGCTCGACTCCGTCGTGCCGCATCACGGCACACTCCTGCGCATCAGCGCGGACGGCTCGCACACGGATATTCTCGCGACAGGATTTCGCGCCGCTAATGGCGTGTGCATCAATGATGACGGCACGTTTTTCGTTACCGACCAGGAGGGATTCTGGACGCCGAAGAATCGAATCAACCGCGTAAAGGTCGGCGGCTTCTACGGGAACATGTTTGGCTACACGAGTGTCGCCGACACCGCAGATTCGGCAATGGAGCAGCCGATGATCTGGATCACCAACGCCAAAGACCGCAGTCCTGCCGAGCTACTCAGTGTGCCGAATGGCGCTTGGGGCACGCTCAGCGGCGCGCTGCTCAATCTCAGCTACGGCACGGGCCGCGCGTTTATCATCCCGAACGAACAAGTCTCCGGCCAGTGGCAGGGGGCCGTGTGCGAACTACCAATGCCCGCCTTCGCAACCGGAATCATGCGCGGACGCTTCGGCTCGGATGGCGCGCTCTACACAAGTGGAATGTTTGCGTGGGCCGGCAATGCCGTCGCACCGGGCGGCTTCCACCGGATTCGCCGCACTGAAAAAGCCGCACATGTCCCACTCGCGATCCATGCCACGAAAGGCGCGCTCAAGATCACGCTCAGCGAACCGATCGACTTGAACAGTGTGAAAGCCGACGCTTTTGCGATCAAAGTCTGGTCGCTCCAGCGGACGAAAAGCTACGGTTCAAAACACTACGACGAACATCCGCTCGACATTGCCTCCGCGTCCCTGAGTGCCGATGGACGCACCGTAACACTCGCAATCCCAAAGCTGGCTCCGACCTATTGCTACGAGCTCAAAGCAAAGCTCCAGGCACCCGATGGCTCGGCGATTGACCGTTCCATTCACGGAACGATTCACCAGCTTTCCGGGAACTGACCAGTCGAGGCTCTGCTGCAGCGCGGATTCTTCATCCAGTAGAATCGCCCATCTTCAGCGCCACCCAGGAAATCGGGCAAACGGTCGCCATCTAAGTCCACTACTGAGGGACTCACGTCGTGTCCTTCGATATTCTTTTTTGCGAGCGGCCCGGAATTCTTGAAGAGCCACACTCCGTCACGCTCACCCACTTGCTGGAGGAAGTCGGCGCTCGTCGAGTTGAGGAGAAAGTCGAACTTCCCGTCGCCATCCCAATCGGTAATGCAGAGTTTACGCCGTCCGCTTTTTCCTGCGGTTCCCGCATTCAGACGAAGCGGCGCACCGGTCTCATCAGCGAAGGCACGGCGCGGCGCTTTCAGCAGGAGTTTTCCATCGCGTTTTTCACGCTCGAAAAACGCGAGGTAGCCTTCGTGGTCGAGTATCGCGAGATCCGGCAGGCCGTCTTTGTTGAAATCGAACACCACCGGCGTCGTGCGCCATTGCGTGAGCAGTGCTTTGCCCGCCGGCTTTCGCCAGCCCCATGCGAGCGCGGGCTGAGGGCCCGTCCACTCGACTCCGATGGGCTGGGGCGCAGCGAGTTTCGGAGCGGTGCGCGTGCCGGTGTTCCGCAGCCAGACGATGTCGCCAAGGATGCTGTTCAACACGATGTCGCGGAGTCCGTCCGCGTCCCAATCCGCAAGTGAAAAGGTCGTGTATCCCCACTTCGCTTCGGCGGGGCCCTGGATGCTGCCATTTGCCCCTGCCATGATGCGGAACGGTTTGCCATCCACCGACAATCGGCGCGGCGCGGCCCACTTGGGCCCGGCGACTTTTGCTCCACTGAGATTCTCAAAAAACTCAATGTAGCCCGCAGTGTTTCCGCTCACGATGTCCGTGTCGCCGTCGCCATCCCAGTCCACGCCGACGGGCGTAGCAAGAGCGCCGCACTTCAGGGTGTCTGCTTCCTGCTGGAAATAAACGGGCGCTGCGAAAACAGGAACTCTGCCTTCGATTACCCCGGTGTTTGCGATGAAGGCCACGCGGCCATCCTCGTCGCCTACGATGAGGTCGATGTCACCATCCTTGTCCCAATCGAGTGCGACCGGCGTGATCATCTCCAAGTCCATCCGCACGCCGAGGCGCTTGCCGGCGGCGTAAATCGGAGCGATGCGTGTGCCGGTATTTTCAAAATATGTGAAGCCATCGAGGAACTCGCCGCAGAGCAAGTCGAGGTCGCCATCACGATCGAAGTCCGCGAAGTTCGGCGACGGCCATCCGTAGGTCTCCACGGGCTGGTTTCCGGAGATGACCTTTACCGGCTTGTCGTAAGCAGGCGCAGCGCTCGTGCCGGTGTTGCGAATGAAGTAAACGAACCCTCGCAACGGCCCGCGAGTCCATTTCCCGGTCGCGTCGTAACCGTTGTCCCATCCGTAGTCCGACCAATCGCCCGCGCCGACGATGATATCGAGCGAGCCGTCTCCATCATAGTCCACGTATCGCCACATATTCGCGCGAACCTTGCCGGAATGGACGTTTGCCGGGAGCGGCAATTTCACAGGATTGTCGAGACCGGTTTTGAGAAAGTCGGGGTACTCCAGCCCCGCAGTGAGCACGCGCGGTTTTCCCTCCACGTAGCTGACCTGCGCCATCTGCACGCCTTTGCTGATACGACGTCCCGCTTTGAAAACAGGCAGCGGATGCCGGGCCGTATCACCGGTCGCGTTCTCGAAAACATAGACTCCGTTCGACGGCTTGTCCGGGCAATTCACAACGAGATCCAGATCGCCATCACCATCAAAATCCATCGGCAACGGAAACGCCCAAAGCCCAACGCCGAGGTCCACCGCGAGACCGGGATTATTGTAAGGAAGCCGCTCCAGCGCCAATGCAGACGCGGCAAGAACTAGCGAGACAGCAACGATCGCGCTCTTCATTTCGGCCACTCTCCGTTCACCATGTCACGCGAGGCGAGCTTTGTAGGGTCCACCACCGCGTGCCGGATTTTCTTTCGCTTCCACGTGTAAGTGATGTGGACGAGTCCGTCTGACGTTTGGATGATTGTGGGATAACTGTATTCACCCGGCTCTTTCTCAAGCACCAAGGCCGCCTGCCATGTGCGACCATCCTTGGAAAGCGCGACATTGAGCGGCGTGCGCTTTCCGCCCCAGCCGAGCGGATTGCCAGGGACATGGTTGTAAACGATGAGGTGCTGCCCGTCCTTGAGCGTCGCGGCATCGGTGCCGGAATTCGGATTTGGCAGCGCGCCGAGCGTCATCGCGCCCCAGGTTTTTCCGGCGTCGTCCGAGCCGACTTCGAAGACCTTGTTTTGCCGCGTGCGCCCAATGGCGAGCAGTTTCTCGCCGCCGAGGAAAAGGATGCTCGGCTGGATGGCCTGAATCGCCTTTCCGTCATGCACCGGGCCGACGCGGGTCCAGGTTTTACCGAGGTCCGCAGTGCGCTCGAAATGCACCGCCCATTGATCCAATACGCCGCCCTTCTCCGTGCTGGAGCCACAAAGAATGTCACCGTTCGCGAGCTGCACCGGCTTGTTTTTCACCGGACCGATTATCCCGTCCGGCAAGCGCCGCGGCACGGCCCATGTGCGACCTTCATCCGCGGAGGTCGTGAGCATTCCCCACCACGAACTCGGTGACGGGCCAGCTTTGAAAAAGAGCATCAGCGGCCCGGTTGCGGGCTGGAAGAGCACGGGATTCCAGGTCGGATACCGCACCACCTTGCCGTCGGCGACGGCAGGCTGCACACCATCGGCCACCTCCACGGGCGCGGTCCATTTCCCGGCGTCCAGGCGCGACAACCATATCCCCACATCGGGGTTTTTCTCCCCCGTCCCGCCAAACCAGGCCGCAACGAGTCCCGACTTCGTCTCGGCAATCGTCGATGCGTGGCACGAGGGAAACGGCGCGGTCTCGTAAATAAATTCCGAGCGAACGAGCGCATCGACGGCAAACGCAGGGATGGAATTGGCAGCGACGGCAATCAGAGCGGCGGTAAGTTTCATGGAGTGGTGGATTGGACCTCGGTGATCGCAGAATCGCAGCCGGCAGCAAATGCCAAACTCTCACCCTGTCCGCTCAGGTGGTCACGCAAGTAGCGACTTGATCACATGCCCGTGGACGTCCGTGAGGCGACGATCGATTCCGTTGTTCCGGAACGTGAGCTTCTCGTGGTTGATGCCGAGCAGATGCAGCATCGTCGCGTGGATGTCATATACTTCCGTGGGCGCGTTGCGATTCTGCGGTTTGTAGCCCCATTGGTCGCTCTCGCCCGCGACTACGCCACCTTTGATTCCCCCGCCGCACATCCAGTTTGTGAACACGTAAGGATTGTGGTCGCGGCCTTTGCCGCCTTGCGAACTCGGCATCCGGCCGAACTCTGTGGTCCACAAAACGATCGTATCGTCGAGCAATCCGCGCTCTTTGAGATCGCGAATGAGCGCCGCTGCGCCGTGCGCAAAACCCCGCGCCAGCGGCCCGTGGTCGCGCTCGATGTCTTCATGGCTGTCCCAGTTTCGACGGGGAAATCCATTGTCGTTTCCGCTCCAGATTTGCACAAATCGCACGCCGCGTTCCAACAGTCGGCGGGCAGCGAGACATTTGCGCCCGAATACGTCGATTTCCTCGGCAGCATTAATGTCCTTGGGCCAGTTCTTCACGTCGTTGCGGATGCCGTACATCTCCAGCACACGTGCGGGTTCCTTGGAAATATCGAGCGCCTCGGGCGCGGCGAGCTGCATCTTCGCGGCGAGCTCGTAGCTCCTGATGCGCCCTTCCAGCCGCTCGTCACCGGGGCGTCCGGAGGCATGCGCACGGTTCAGGGTCGCGAGGAGTTCCCCGCCTTCCCGCTCGCTCGCGGGCGTGATGAAGTCGCCCCGCTTATGGGGAAAAAGATCCACAATCGGCGTCTCGCTACCGGGATAAATGACGGTGCCCTGATTTTGCGTTGGCAAAAACGCAGCGTCCCAGTTTTTCGTTCCGTTCGACGCCAGCCCGCGATGATCCGGCAGCACGACAAACGTCGGCAAATTCTCGTTCATCGATCCGAGCGCATAGCTCACCCAGCAGCCCGCAGCAGGGAAACCGGGACGATTGAATCCCGTCGTCTGCAACAGCGTGCCTTGCGAATGGACGCCCGTTTTTCCGACGACATTGTGAATCCACGCGATGTCGTCCACCACATCACCGAGCGCCGCAACCGGCTCACCAAGCATCTTTCCCGTTTTGCCGTACGGCTTAAAATCCCACACCGGCTTGAGCCACGGCCCGAGCCCGTTTTGGAACGCTTCGACGTGTTCTCCGAAATTGCTCGGCTTGCCGTGCTGCTTCACAAGCTCGGGCTTGAAATCGAACAGGTCGAGATGACTCGCCGCGCCCGCCATGAAAAGCTGCACCACGCGCTTCGCTTTGGGCGGATGATGCAACACACCGCTCGCCGGCGCACCCAAAAGCGATCGCTCACCGAGCAGCGCAGCCAGCGCAATCCCGCCGAGTCCTCCCCCGCTCTGCCAAAGAAAATCGCGCCGCGATATCGCAGCCTGCGGGCGGAGTTGGTGAAACGGAGAGTTGTTCATGTCACCCACGATAACCCGCAATCTCGCCGGAAAGTAGTCCCGCGTTCGCGGGAAATGCGCGTGCTCAATCAATCCGGGCTTGCCTCGCACCACAACGTTCGCCCCATTGGATAAATGCCCGATTGGAGCTATCGCACATTCATTCGACCGACTCTCCTGCGCTTCGCACCGGAGTCCGCGCGCAAGATGTGTATTGGTGTCCTTTCGCGGATTGGAAGGAACCGACCTGGGCTCGCAACGATCGCGTTCCTCGGTCACATGCGAGCCGACGACCGCCTCGCGAAAACCATCGTCGGTCACCACTTTCCGGGGCCGGTCGGTATCGGCAGCCTGCTCGACCCACAGGCAAAAGCACTTTCGGCATTCGCCGGGTTCGGCTGTGGTTTTCTCGTGGTCGGACCGGTCGGAAACCAATCCTTGCCGCCATCGGAGTGGACAGTCGATTTACCAAGGGGGACCGTCGCGCACCGTGGCACACCACCGACCATTTCGTACATCGATGCCGCTGCAAGGCTTTCGGAGCTGAGACGAGACCACCTTCCCGTGTTCGCGGAGCTCGCCGCCATCTCACCGGAAATCGTCGCCGCCCTCGCCCCTCACGTCGCAGGATTCATAGTTCATCCAAACGATGCGCAACTCTTCCGATCGCTCCGACGTGACTTCGCCGGACTTTTGCTCATCGCGGCCACTCCGGCCTGCAATGATTTTCTCCACATGGAAATCGCCGACGGCGTTTGGCTCGCGGGCAATCCGTCCGAACTCGTTCGCGCAGTAAAAGTCGCCCGCAGCGCCCTCGGTGAAAAACTTATTGTTTCCGGTGGCGCCACTTCCCCGGCTGAGGCGCACTCACTACTCGAAAGCGGCGCGGATTTGGTTTTCGTCGATGCCGGACTCGCCATTTCGGGACCCGGACTCGTAAAGCGAACGAACGAAGCGCTGCTCTCGTTGCTCCCAAAACTACGCAGCGAACCACCGAGTCTCGATTCGGCGCGCCAATCATGGTTTTGGGGGCTTTTGCTTGGAATCGCTCTGTTTGTGGGCGGAGTCGTCGCGACGGTGCTTGCTTCGAGCCGTGTCATTCTTCCTTACGACGAGACGCTGTGTGGGATTCCGCGCGGCGCATTTGCGAGCATCAACCCCCGACTCCTCCCGTTCATGGCTCACGACCGGATGACCCTTGCAGGCTCGATGTTGAGCCTCGGGATTCTCTACTGTGCAATCGCGTGGAATGGGATTCGGCGCGGCCTCCACTGGGCAAAATCCGCGCTCATTTTCTCGTCTGGAGTCGGCTTCTTCTCCTTCTTCCTTTTTCTTGGTTACGGATACTTCGATCCGTTCCACGCCTTCATCACCTCGGTCCTTGTGCAGTTCGTATTCTTCACAATGCTCACCCCGCTCGGAGAATCACATCCACCCACGGAGGCAGACTGGATCGAGACTCCAGAGTGGCGGCGAGGTCAGTGGGGCCAGCTTCTTTTTATCGGGATGGGAGTAGGATTAACCGTCGCGGGCCTCGTGATTTCATACGTGGGGTGCACGAGCGTATTCGTGCAAACCGATTTCGAATTTCTAAGAATCACCGCCGCAAAAGCGCTGGTCGGCACGGACCGTCTCATCCCACTCATAGCACACGACCGGGCCAGTCTCGGCGGGATGCTCCTCTCAAACGGCATCATCATCTGGCTCGCAGCACAATGGGGAATTCGCGCAGGCACTCGCTGGCTCTGGCGTGCGTTCGCATGGGCTGGAAATATCGCATTTGCCTCCGCAATCGGCGTTCATCTTGTGGTCGGCTATACAAGCTGGGAGCACCTCGCCCCAGCAGCAATCGGCTGGGTCGTATGGGCCCTGGCACTTTATCTCACCAAAGGCTGGATGTGCCGACCACGCAGCGCGACACGCTGATCAACTAGTGTAGTCCGCCATAAGTCTTGTAACATAAGAAAAGCGGGTGTAAGAATGAGTGATGCGAATTGCGACTGAGATAAAATTGACTGGGAAAGAACG
>JAYUSJ010000147.1:0-5879 GCA_043755735.1 Verrucomicrobiaceae bacterium
ATGCTGGTCGATGAAGGGTCCTTTCTTGAGGCTGCGTCCCATAAATTACAGTGATGCTTTCTTCGTGGAGTTTTTGCGTTGGACGATGAACTTGTCGCTCGGCTTGTGCTTGCGGCGGGTCTTGAAACCCTTCGCGAGTTGGCCCCAAGGAGACATCGGATGATGGCGTCCGCCACCGCCCTTGGACTTTCCTTGACCGCCACCCATTGGATGATCGACCGGGTTCATCACCATACCGCGAACGGTAGGTCGAACTCCCTGCCAGCGTGTGCGGCCGGCTTTACCTGAACTCACGTTCATGTGCTCGACATTTCCGACCTGACCAATCGTCGCTTTGCAGGTGACGTGGACCCGGCGAATCTCGCCAGATGGCATTTTGAGGAGAGCATAGTCGCCTTCACGGTTGTTCAAAATGACTTGCGAGCCAGCGCTGCGCGCCATTTGACCGCCGCGACCGGGTTGAAATTCCACGTTGTGGATTGCGACACCGAGGGGAATCTCAGAAAGAGGAAGTGCATTACCAACCTTTGGCTCGCTGCCGGAACCTGCCGAGACTTTCATCCCAACGCTGAGGCCCACAGGAGCCAAGATGTAAGCGCGGACTTTGTCTGCGTATTCAATGAGTGCAATACGGCAAGTCCGGTTCGGATCATACTCTATCGCGATAACATCGGCGACGCCAGTTGTTTTGCGCTTGAAGTCGATGATGCGGTACTTCTGCTTATGTCCACCGCCAACGTGGCGGGTGGTGATGCGGCCGTTGTTGTTACGTCCACCGGTCTTTGGTTTAGCTTCAACGAGCGACTTCTCAGGTTTCTTCTTCGTGATTTCAGCGAAATCAGGGAGAAGTTTGAACCGATTGGTCGGTGTTAATGGTCGGAATGTTTTGAGTCCCATATTGCTCCTAAATTATACGAGTTCGATCTTATCGCCCGCTGCAAGGGTGACGATTGCCTTTTTCCAGTTGCTGGTCCGTCCCGGATGCTGGGTGCGGCCTTTCTTGGCCTTTCCACCCACTCGACAGGTGTTGACGCGAACTACTTTCTTTTTGAAAAGCTTCTCGATGGCCTGGCGAATCTGAACTTTGTTGGCGGTGAGTTTTACCTTGAAGACGTACTGGTTGTCTTTCTCGGAGAGAATAGACGCCTTTTCCGTAAGGTGAACTGTCTTGATGATGTCGTAAGGCTCGTTCATTTATTGATACGCTCCGCAAGTTGTGTGAGTGCGTCGTTCGTCAAGATGATCTTCTTGTAAAGGAGAAGGTGCTCGGTGTTGACGTCCGCGCTTGTGATGAGTTGGGTCTTTTGGATGTTTCGTGCCGCCAACTTCGTGTTGTCGTCGAAACCAGTGCTGATGACCAAAGTCTTCGGCTCTGTCGAAATCGCACCAATCATTGCGATAAAATCCTTGGTGCGGGGCGATGGAGTCGAGAAAGACGGAACGATGAAAACATCGCCCGCGATGATTTTTGCACTCAGCGCCTTGCGGAGGGCAACACGCTTCGTTTTCTTCGATACTTTCTTCGAGTAATCGCGTGGATGCGGGCCGAAAACGACGCCGCCGCCTACCCAAATCGGGCTCTGACGCGAACCAGCGCGAGCACGTCCAGTTCCTTTTTGTTTCCAAGGCTTGGAGCCGCTTCCGTTCACGGTTGCCGTCGTTTTCACGCTGGCTGTTCCGCTCCGGCGGTTGGCACGGAGTGCTACGACCGTCTCGTGGACAGCTTGGGTATACTTACCGTTGCTGATGATATCGATGTTTGCGGCCTTGGCGGCCTCTGCAGTCAAAATTGTAGCGCTCATTACTTAGCAGCCTCCTGTTTATTTTTCTTTGCAGGGCGAACTACGACGTAGCTTCCTGGTTTTCCCGGGACCGCGCCGCTGATGAGGATAACGCCCTCTTCTTCGCGAACTGCAACAACACGGAGATTCTGGACGGTGATGCGATCGTCACCCATGTGACCAGGCATTCCCATATTTTTCCAAACACGACCCGGAGTCGAACGGTTTCCGATTGCACCGTTACGGCGATGCATCATCGAACCGTGCGAGGCAGGCTGTCCAGCCATGCGCCAGCGCTTCACGACGCCTTGAAATCCATGGCCCTTGCTCTGGCCAATCACATCAACGATGTCTCCGACTGCGAACTGCTTGACCGTCAGATCCACTGAATCCTCAAGTTTTGCATCATCCGGCAAACGGAACTCCTTGACGAGCTTCTTCGGCTCGCTACCGGCCTTCTTGAAGACGCCGAGTTCTGCTTTGTTGACGCGACTCTCTTTTTGCGAGTCGTAGCCGACCTTGACGCTGACGTAGCCATCGCTTTCGATCGTCTTCTTCTGAAGAAGAGTGATGCCTCCCGCATCGATGACGGTTACAGGCGTAACAACGCCTTTGCTGTCATAGACCCGGGTCATGCCCAATTTTTTACCTAAAAGTCCGATTTTCATTGTTTCCTCAAATCTTAATCGTGATATCGACGCCCGCTGGAAGATTCAGCTTGCGGAGCTCATCCACCGTCTTTGCGGTCGGCTCGATGATGTCGAGAAGACGCTTGTGCGTGCGAATTTCAAATTGATCCATGCTCTTTTTGTCGACGTGGGGCGAGCGGTTCACCGTGAACTTTTCGACGCGAGTCGGGAGTGGGATTGGCCCGGCGACCCGAGCGCCGGTGCGTTTTGCTGTTTCGACGATGTCGGCGCTTGAAGCATCAAGCACTCGGCTGTCGAAAGCCTTAAGACGAATACGAATACGTTGTCCTGTCATGGCGTGTGTTTAATTTTTGCCTTTTTGGTCGAGCACTGCGGCTTTTACGTTCTCCGGCACTTGCTCGAAGTGCGAGGGCTCCATTGTGTAGGAGCTGCGACCTTTGGAGAGCGAACGAATTGCGGTAGCGTAGCCAAACATCTCAGCGAGCGGCACATCAGCATTGATGTTGCACAAACCGAGTTTGGTTTCCATTCCCTTGATGATTCCACGGCGCCGATTGAGGTCGCCCATGATATCACCTTGATAGTCTTCCGGGGTAACGTTTTCTACCTTCATGATTGGCTCAAGAAGAATGGAATTTCCGTTCTTGAAAGCGTCCTTCATTGCGAAGATTGCCGCCATCTTGAAAGCCATTTCGTTTGAGTCAACGTCGTGGTAGCTTCCGAAAACGATGTCCACTTCGAGGTCGATAACGGGGTATCCACCGAGGATTCCATTGAGAAGCGCCTCTTCGATGCCCTTTTTGCAGGCCGGAATGTAATCTTTCGGAATCGTTCCGCCGACGACTTTGCTCTCGACAAGGTGACCCTTGCCGCGCTCCGCCGGACGAATATCCACTTCAACGTGCCCGTATTGACCACGTCCACCGGACTGCTTGATGAGCTTTCCGACGCCATGTGCCGGTTTCGTGCATGTCTCGCGATAAGCAATCTGCGGTTTACCCGAGTTGGCTTCGACCTTGAACTCGCGCATCAGACGGTCGCGAATGATTTCGAGGTGAAGTTCGCCCATTCCGGCGATGATGGTTTGACCGGTCTCTTCGTTGGTGAAAACGCGGAACGTCGGATCTTCTTCGGAGAGACGTCCGAGAGCCATCGACATTTTTTCCTGGTCGCCCTTGGTTTTTGGCTCGACCGACATGCTGATGACCGGGTCCGGAAAGGATGGCGGCTCGAGCATGATTTCAACATCCTCATCACAGAGGGTGTCGCCCGTTGTGATGTTCCGCAGACCGACGATGGCTGCGATATCGCCGGAGTAACAAGTGTCAATGTCTTCGCGCTTGTCTGCTTGAATCTGGATGATTCGGCTGACGCGGTCGCGCTTGCGGGTGCGGGGATTGTAAATTGTGTCGCCTTTGCTCAGTTTTCCACGGTAAACGCGGAAAAATACAAGCTTCCCAACGAATGGATCACTCCAGAGCTTGAACGCAAGACCTATGAACTTCGCTGCGTCATCCGGAGGCGTCGGAATCTTCTCTTCAAGATTATCGGGATTGTGCCCCTCTTGGGCGGGAATTTCGATTGGGGATGGAAGGAAATCAATGACTGCATCAACGAGGAACTGAACCCCCTTGTTTTTGAATGCCGAGCCACCGACGACCGGGATGAAACGATTGGCAATCGTCTGGCGACGAATGGCAAACTTGATCATCTCAATTGAAATTGGCTTCTCCTCAAGGAACGCAGTTCCCATCTCGTCGTCAATATCGCAGAGTGCAGCAATCAACTCCTCGCGGGCCTGTTCGATGATCACCATACCGGCCTCATCGGGCTCCACCACGTCAAATTTCGAACCCATCGAAGCGTCGTCGATGTAAATAATCGACTTGCGATTGATGACGTCATACTGACCCTTCAGTTGGTCTTCCGCACCAATCGGGATGAGCACAGGCCAGGCATTCGCCTTCAGCTTGGTGCGCATGTCGTTGATTGCGTTTGCAAAGTTCGCACCTGTGCGGTCCATCTTGTTCACGAACGCAATACGAGGGACTCCGTATTTGGTCGCTTGGCGCCAGACGGTCTCGGATTGCGGCTGAACTCCGGCCACACCGCAGAAAACCGCGATTGCGCCGTCGAGAACACGAAGCGAACGCTCGACTTCGGCCGTGAAATCCACGTGACCGGGAGTATCGATGATGTTCACCCGCATCTTCTGGTTCTGGAAAAGCTTCACAACACCTTCGTGCTTTTTCTGCTCCCAAAAGCAAGTCGTCGCCGCAGACGTAATAGTAATACCACGCTCACGCTCCTGTTCCATCCAGTCGGTGACCGTCGTTCCTTCGTGCACTTCGCCGATCTTGTGGATCATGCCGGTGTAAAAAAGGATACGCTCGGTTAGAGTGGTCTTGCCTGCGTCAATGTGCGCGGCGATACCGATGTTCCGCGTTTTTTCGAGCGGATACGCACGGTCTGGACTATTTGGATTGGTGGACATTCTTAACTACGCTAGGAGGAGTAAAATTTAGAATCGGAAGTGAGCGAACGCACGGTTGGCTTGCGCCATCTTGTGTGTGTCGTCGCGTTTCTTGACAGCATTGCCCTGAGCGAGCGCTGCTTCCTTGAGCTCGTTTGCAAGCGCTTTCTTGAAGCTGCCTTTGCGCTTCTGAGCGAAAGTAACGATCCAGCGGAGGGCGAGTGCCTGGCCGCGGCCCGGAGCGACTTCCATTGGCACTTGATACGTTGCACCACCTACGCGGCGGCTTTTCGTTTCGAGACGAGGGCGAACGTTCTCGACTGCTTTATTGAGGGTCTCAAGCGGGTCGATTGCTTCGCTGTTTTGGCGGCTCTCTTCGATGGCTGCGTAAACAACGCGTTCTGCCAGCGAGCGCTGACCGCTCAACATGATGGTTCCGATCAGGCGGGCCACCAATGGGCTACCATAACGGGAGTCAAGCTTCTCTACTTTGTGAATTACACGACGGCGACGTGACATAGTTCGTGGAAAATTAGATTATTTCTTCTTCTTACCGGCGGCAGCGTCAGGCTGACCGGGCTTTGGACGCTTGGCGCCATACTTGGAACGCGAACGGCGGCGGCCTTCAACTCCGAGGGAGTCGAGTGTTCCGCGGACGATATGGTAGCGGACACCAGGAAGATCCTTCACACGACCGCCACGGATGAGCACAATGCTGTGCTCCTGCAGATTGTGTCCTTCTCCAGGAATATAGGCAATCACTTCGATTCCGTTTGTGAGACGGACTTTCGCGACTTTCCGCAAAGCCGAGTTCGGCTTCTTGGGTGTGCGGGTCATGACCTGAAGACACACGCCGCGTCGGAACGGGCAATTCTTCAGAGCTGGTGACTTGCTCTTATATTCTACCTTTGAGCGTCCTTTGCGGACGAGCTGGTTGATGGTTGGCATCGAAAAAAATCGTTTGTTAATTCACTC
>JAYUSJ010000148.1:0-5870 GCA_043755735.1 Verrucomicrobiaceae bacterium
GCTCGTCACGGGCGCGTCTTTTCAGCCAGCGGGCGGGCGGTTTGGTGGCGCGGTGTTGCTCAACGGCACGAGCGGCTACGTGGACATGGGCGATGCGGCAAAGCTGGAGTTTCCGTTGGCGAGCAGCTTCACACTGGCGTGCTGGTATAAACCGGATGGCGATGAGACTACGGCGGAGTTTCAGACGAACAACGGCCTGATTACGAAAGGCTACGGACTGAACCTTGGGACGCCGGCCTACGACTCGGCGGGCTATTATTTGATGACGGTGAATTGGTCGACTGGCGCGGGAAACACGACGTCGTTCTTTCAATTTGACTCGCGGCAGAACAGTACAAACGCGACGGCGTTCCGCTTTGTCACGGCGTATCTGGCTCCAGATGCGGTGGTGAATGGAACGTGGCATCACTTCGTCACGGTGGTTGACCGAACCGGCGGTCAGGCTCGCACGTATGTGGACGGGGCGCTTTATTCCAGCAAAGCGATCATCGCGGGCGCGGGCGGCGGTCAGTGGGACATGGGCGTGAATACGAGCTCGTTCTTGGTCGGCAACCATCTCGCCCGCTACACGAAGGGCTGGTTCGACGACGTGGGCGTGTGGAATCACGCGCTCACTCCGGCGGAAATCACGAGCATTTATACGAGCGGAATTAGTTCGTCGGACACGGACAGCGACGGGCTCGTGGATACTTGGGAGACGACTTATTGGGCAAACATCACGATTGAAAATGGCACGGGAAATCCCGACGCGGACGGGCTCACCAATTTGCAGGAGCAGACGCGCGGCACGAATCCGACCCTCGCCGATACGGACGGCGACGGGCTCACCGACGGCGCGGAGGTGAACACGCATCTCACCAATCCGCTGCTCGCCGATAGCGATGGCGATGGGCTCTCGGACGGCGCGGAGGTGAACACGCACGGCACGAACCCGCTGCTCGCGGACACGGATGGCGACAACTATTCCGACGGCGCGGAGATCACCGCTGGGACAAATCCGCTGAGCGTGGCGAGCTATCCGCCGCCGCCTCAATATAATGTCCACCTCAACGAATTCATGGCGAACAGCTCGCCGAAAGCGAACGACCCGACCGCGCCGCTCGACATGGACGGCGACAGCGGAGACTGGATCGAGATTCGCAACAACGAGGCGACGACGGTGAACCTCCAAGGCTACCAGCTTTCCGACGACCCAGCGGTGCCCGGCAAATACACGCTGCCATCATTCACTATCCCGGCGGGAGGCTACGCGCTCGTTTATGCCTCGGGTAAAACTCGGGCGGTGAATGCCGTGCAGCCGCACACGAATTTCCAACTCGGCGGCTCGGATCAACTCGTTCTCTCACGGCCTTCGGCGGGCGGGCAAGTGGTGGTCAGCCAAATCGGGACGGCGCTCGTGCCGTATCCCTCGCAGCATCGCACCGTGACTTTTGGCCCGGCGGATAATCTCGCGGCGACTGCGCCGAGCTACATGACGACGCCCACGCCCGGCGCGGCGAACAACGCGGGCTCGGTCGTCACGGGATTTGTCGCGGATACGTTGTTCAGCGTGGATCGCGGGATTTACGCCGCGCCTTTCACCACCACGCTCGCGTGCCCGACACCCGGCGCGACCATCGTTTACACGGTAAATGGCAGCACGCCCACGCTCGTAAACGGCACGCAGATTTTGCCCGCCGACTCGCTCACTCCGCCGACGGGAAATGTGAACATCACCGCCACCACACTCGTCCGCGCTCGCGCTTTCAAGTCGGGCCTCGCGCCGAGCGATACGGATACGCAGAGCTACATTTTCACCGCCAATGTGCTGTCGCAAAATGCGCCGACTGCCTCGATGAATCTGCTGCCCGCCGAGACGATGACTTGGGGCAACGTCGGTGCCACGCTGACGAACCTCACCGCATTCCCCGGCCTCACCGTATGGGGCATCAACACAGGGCTCGCGAGCGATCCGGTGGTGGATAACCAGTTCGTCGAAGACGACCTCAAAAACATCGCCACCATCTCGCTCGTCGCGCCGTGGAAAGATTTGTTCGGGCCGAATGCGGGCGAGGGCATTTACCCGCCCGCACCGAGCGTCGCCATCGAGGGCGTGGACCGTGCGGCGTCCATCGAACTCATCAACCCCGACGGCAGCGTGGCCACACCGAATCTCGCGAACGGTTTTCAAGCCGACGGCAACATCCACATCTTCGGCGGCACCAGCCAAAGCCGGTGGAAAAACTACAAACTCGCCTTCCGCTTTCAGTGCCTGAACGACGTCAACTTCCGCGCTTTCGGCGACGACGGGTTTAATCAATTCGACAACTTCGTGCTCGATGCCCGCACGAACAATACGTGGGCGCATCCCGACCCCGTGCAGGGCGCACGCGGCGACTTCGTGAACGACCAAGTCGTCGCCGATTTTCAGAACCGCGTGAGCGGACGCGGCGGCTTCCGCACCCGGCCCGTCCATCTTTACCTGAACGGCGTATATTGGGGCGTCTATTTCCTTTCGGAAAAGCCGGATCACCACTTCGCAGCCGCATATTACGGTGGCGATTCTGGGCAATGGGATGTCTTCAAACACTCGATGCGCGCCGCATTTACCGAGAGCGATCCGCTCGTGAACACGACCTTCGTGAACCCCGCGCTGCCCATCGTAAAACCGAGCGTCGGCAACCCAACGGGCAACTCCACCGTGCAGGCAAATTACGAGACTTTTCTCGACACCATCGGCCAAGGCTACATCGCGCCAAACCCCACGCCCGACCTCACCATTCAGGCGAACTACACCGCCGTCGCCGCGCTGCTCGATATTGATGATTTCATCGACTACATGATCGTGAACTTCGTCGCCGGAAACCAAGATTGGTCCGACAAAAACCTCTACGCCAGCTACTACCGAGGCGGCGGCGGAAAGTGGCGCTTCCACGTATGGGACGCCGAGCACACGTTCCGCACCGGCACGGAAAATTACATCACTGGACAGGGTAACGAAGCTGCGCCTCTCGGAAGTCCTGGCCAACCAAAGCCCATCCACACCGCGCTGAAAGCGAACGCTGAATACCGGCTGAAATTTGCAGACCGCATCCGCAAACATCTGTTCAACAACGGCCCGCTCAGCGCACCGGGAATGGCGGGCGTTTTCACCGAGCACCTCAACCGCATCGACAGCGCCATCCGCGCCGAGAGCGCCCGCTGGGGCCACATCCGCGCCTCCGTCCGCACCGCGCCAAACACAAACGTGGCGTATAAAAAGAGCGACTGGCTCGTGCGCAAAAACATCCTCCTAACCAACGAAGGCAACGGCAATTCGCTCCTGCAAAATCGCTGGAACCTCGTCATGCAGCCGACCACCGGAATCTTCCGCACGCAGCTCCTTTACCCCACGACGGATGCACCCGACTTCAGCCAGCACGGCGGCAGCGTCGCTGCGAACTACCCGCTCACCATCACCGGCGGCGGCACGATTTACTACACGCTCGACGGCACCGACCCGCGACTCATTGGCGGCGCAGTCGCTGGCACCGCGCTCACCTACAGCGCCCCCGTCGTACTCACCACCAGCGGCACGGTGAAAGCGCGCGTGCTGCTCAGCGGCGTATGGTCCGCGTTGAACGAAGCATACTTTAGCGTCGGCACCGTCCCCGCCAGCGCGGCGAATATCGTCGTCAGCGAATTTAGCTACAACCCGAACACCACCCCGCCCACGCCCGGCTACAGCGATCCGAACGACTTCGAGTACATCGAGCTGCTCAACATCAGCGCGAACACCGTGGATTTCGCCGACTGCGCGTTCACCGCAGGCATCACGTATCATTTCAACAACGGCACTATCCGCCAACTCGCGCCGGGTGCGCGGCTCATCATCGCCGAGAACTCCGCCGCGCTCACCGCTCGCCACGGCTCGCTGCCCATCGCGGGTGAGTTCGAGCTTTCGACCGGCCTCTCAAACAACGGCGAACGCATCGCCCTCACCGCTGCTGACGGGCTCACGGCGATCCGCACATTTGATTACAAAGACAACGGCGCATGGCCCGTCGCCGCAGACGGGCTGGGCTTCTCGCTCGTGCTCATCGCGCCATTTTCCAGCCCGAATCACGACCAAGCCGAAAGCTGGCGCACCAGCGCCGCTGGCAACAACGGCACTCCCGGCAGCACCGACATCACCGGCTACGCCGCGTGGAAGACGAGCAACGGTCTGGCCGATGACGCTGACTCCGACGGCGATGGCTACATCAACTTGCTCGAATACGTCCTCGGCACGAACCCCAACGCGCCCGGCCCGCCGAGCATGTCCGCAGCGATGGCTCCACTCATCGTCAATGGTGTGCTCGGCACATATTTCACATTCACATTCACCCACGCACCCGCTCGCGACGATGTGACTTGGCGTGTGGAAATGAGCACCGACCTCACCACTTGGAGCGTATCTCCCACAGGCGCGCAGCGTGTGAGTATGGTCGTAAATGGCGACGGCAGCGTCACCGAAGTCTGGCGCAGCGCAGCGCCCGTGAGCGGCACGAAATACTTCGCCCGCATCTACGCCAGCACGCCGTAGCGGCTATCCTTCCAGCGAGTGCAGCAGCGCGTGGACAAATGCTGCGTTGTCGTTTTGCACGTAGTGCATCGCGCCGCCCATGCGGGAGAAGCTCTTGCAGAATCGCAGGTAGTAAGCGGCGGAGCTTTTTGGCGGCTCGCCGTGCGTCCAGTCCCAGCCCCCACCGTCTTGCAGGTCCACGACGAAGATACTGTGCCCGGCGACTTGCGGCCGTCCGTCTTGCGCGCGGAGATTGTGGACGCACGCCAGACTTTTCTCGAAGACTTGCGGAGCCATGATTGCGCTGCCGACCGCGAGCACCACGCCGCCGTCGAGCTTCTCCACGCTCTCGCAGAACGTGTGGTAGTCCCGCCCGGCGGCCCGTCCGATAGCGGCTCCATTAAACATCGGGTGGCAGCTCACGATGTCGTAGCCGATGCCGGGATGAATCGTCGCAGGCACGCCGAGTCGGCGCGCTTGCGCGAGTAAAGAGGCGTGTTTCCAGCGGTGCTCGACGCTCGTTCTCCCCGCCGCGATGCCGTGCTGGAGCATCGCGCACAGCGCGTCAGCGCAAGCGGGAGCGTGCTGGTCCGCATGGCGCAGTCGCTCGCGTAAATGCTCGGGCGAGGGGAAAGAGCAGCCGTCTTCTGCGATGAACCGGCCCACGCTTTTGCCGTAGCCTTCGCCAGCCACGCCGCCCGCGAGCAATGCGAGATGCAGGTTGCGCCCCGTCTCTTCCCACGCGCCGAAAGTCCCGTCGGCGACATTCGCCTCCACGCCCTCGCACGAGCGCCCGAGCCACGCGAACTCCCAATCGTGGATGCTCCCCGCGCCGTTCGTCGCGAGGTGTGTGACCCAGCCGCGCTCCATCAGCCGCGTGACGATGAACGCCGCGCCATTGCGAATGAGGTGCGCGCCATACATGAGGATGCTGGCCGCGCCACGCTCGCGGGCGGCACGGATGGCGGCGGCAGTGCGCGCCACAGCGGCGGCATCGTGCGGCGGGGCAGGGGACTCCGGCGCGATGAGGATGTCATCCACGAAGAGCAGGCTCGTGCGGCTGGCGAGGGGCTGGGTGCGGAGTTGGAGTGGGTCGAACATATAGCCTACGGGAAAAATGTGCCGAGCAGCTCCGGCAGCGCGGTGAAATCGGCGATGACGGCTTGCGCTCCGGCTGCCAGCAATACCTCGCGCTTGCCTGCATCGAGGCGGCCTGGATGCGCTTCATCGGTAGCGATGGCGACCGCACTGCCCCCGACCGCGAGCGTCTCGATCAGCTCCACCGGGCCGTCGCCAAAAGCGATCACGTCTGCGCCTGCGAGCGCATTTTCGCGCAGGACGAGTTGCA
>JAYUSJ010000149.1:0-19812 GCA_043755735.1 Verrucomicrobiaceae bacterium
GGGAAAACACCGCTAAGATCGTCGCTCTCGTCGTTCCTGTTATCACCCATTCAGCAGACCTGAATGGACTAAATGAGGTTCTTGGCACATCATGGATTCCTCCCGGGTATGGAAACCCGGGGAAAACCTCAATTACATGCTTAGAGCAATTATTTGTCGCAGCGTATGCTTCATTTTCAAAAGCCCCCAATGCAAATGTCGCAATCATCGCTGCCGACGCAGTCCGTTTAATAAAGCTCCGCCGCGTGGTTGCGGCAGGTTGGGTGATGAGGGGCGTTAGTTCGTGCGGTTCGTTCGTGTTCATGGATTGTGAGTTTTGGTTGGTTTAAGGAAAATGTGGATTAACGGGGAATCAGGGCCGCCACGTCGCCTCGGCGATGTCGCTGGGCTGGCCGACTTCTTGGTCGCCGAGGACTCCGATAACGCGGTATTCGCGGACTTCGGCTTGGCCGGGAGTGGCTGGGGCGTTGTCGTCTTGCACGGGGAATTTCACGCGCTTTGCGGCCAGCAAGCGCCAGGTTTCCTCGCCTTTGCGACGCCAATAGACGTTCATGCTGGTGACGCCGCGCTTCTTCGTCATGATTTCATTGTGCCCGCCAAAGCTGGTGATGCGGGTGATGACGGGCTTGTAGGTCAGCGGATTAAACGTCGCGGAGTCCGAGAGGATTTCGAGCACCTCGCCGATGCCAGTGTTGTAGCCGCCGCTGGTTTTGATATTCGCAAAGTCTTGCCGGATGGACGCGAGATGAGTGCTTTTGGCCCCTTCGAGGTCGCCCAATTTTTCCTCCACGACCGCCAGCGCATCCACGACGGCTTTTGAAGTATCGCGGAGGGTGCCGACGCGGCTGATCAAGCCGCTGATGCGATTCGCATCCCACCCGTCGATGCCAGTAAGCTGGACGAGTGCTTTATCGGTGAAGTTCATTGCCCACTCGAAGAGATTTTCTGGGCTGTCTGGGATGATGGATTTATTCATGGATTTGTAGTAGTTAGTTTAGATTTCGCGCAAAGCTGAGAATGCAGCGGTCAAGGAGGGGGAGCCGTCCCGGTCCCCTGAACCACGGCGTGGTTCCCCCGAGCGGTGAAAGGCGAATGGGTGTCCATTCAGGCCACAAGGGCCTGGGACGGACCGCTCTCCTTGGGAAAATGCTCGCAGTCCGCTTCGTTCTACTGACGGAATGGATGGGACTGCTGATAGATTGGGCCGCTTTGCTCGCAGAGTCCGTGAAAGTGCGAGCACTCCGTCTCGGAACGGCAGCAGAGTCGGCAGGACTTGCCGCAGTTTGCGTGAAAGTGGGCGAAGTCCGCGCCGGACATGCGGCAGAGTGGCTGAATCTGCGACGAGTCCGACCGGGACTTGCGGCAGAACGGGGCAAAGTGCGGGCATTCCAAGCAAAACTTGGGGCGGAATCGCGCAAAGTGCGAGCAGTCCGCGAAATTCTACCGGTAGAATTTCCAACCGGACCGCCCAAGTAGGCCCGCGAAAAACGCGAAAGGACGCAAAAATCAATGCAAACCCGTGCCTGCTCCGTGACTCCGGCGACGCTAAAAAAGGGAGCCCGAATGAATCCCCTAAAACAAGACTTCCCGACTTCCCGTGACATCGGGGCAAGCACAACCGATACGGTTGCGGTCACTTCATGGAAGTTAGAGGACATGGGTCGTGTTTTTTGAAGACTGCCGAGATGAAAGACGAGTCATGCGGAGTTTGTCCAGCGGAAACGCTAAAATTTTGCTCTGCCGTGGCATAGGCAATCGAATACGCGCTAAATAAAGCCAGCCTTCCGAAGCGGGCAAAAGCACGCTGCTAAAGATTCTCGCGGGCGTGGTGGATTTCCAGAAGGGCACACGCTCGGAACGACTGAATGCGAAGATCGGTTACTTCAGTCAGCACCGCGCAGCGACGCGGGACCCGAATAAGTCAATCCTTCAGGAAGTCATGGACGCAGGCGGAGTGAGCGTCTCGGAGAACGAAGCGCGCGGCATCCCAGTGCACTTTGGGTCCGTCAAATAGTGCGTCTCATACTTGCGCCGGGTAAATGCGCACCGCCACACTTACAGCGATGTGGTGGAACTGCTCCGGATCGTAGCAGGTGGGTGACCGTACCTGCGATGCCGAAGCACGGCAGGGAGTGCTCGACATCTGCGCGGGGGTTCTGTTTGTTGGACCGCGAACTACCGATTTTATGAACATTCAAAAAATGATGAAACAAGCGCAGCAGATGCAGGAAAAAATGCAGCGTGCGCAGGAGGAACTTGGCGAGAAAGAAGTGGAAGTGACCGCCGGCGGCGGGAAGATCACCGTGAAGGCGAATGGCGCGGGTGATGTGCTCAGCATCAAGATCAGCAAGGATGTCGTGGACCCCAACGATGTGGAAATGCTCGAAGACCTCATCCTCACCGGTGTGCAAAAAGCAATCGAGGAAGGCCGCGCAATCATGCAGGCCGAGATGGGCAAGATCACCGGCGGGATGGGACTTCCTCCCGGATTGGGATTCTAGTTTTTGTGATTGGTGACTTGTGAGAAGTGATTTGTGGCCGAGCGACTCTACGAGTCACTTCTCACAAGTTACCAGTCACAGATCTCTCGACGCTATGCGCTATATCACGACCATCGGACTCGAAGTCCACGTTCAGCTCAAGACCCGCAGCAAGATGTTCTGCGGTTGCGCCACGGGCTTCGGGGCCGAGCCGAATACGAACGTTTGTCCTGTATGCCTCGGCTATCCCGGTGCGTTGCCGGTGATGAATGAAGAGGCGCTGAAAATGACGGCGCTGACGGGGCTGATGCTCGGGTGCAAGGTGCCGGACATCTGCAAATTTGACCGGAAGAATTACTTCTATCCGGACATGCCGAAGAACTACCAGATCACGCAGTTCGACCAGCCCATCTGCGTCGGCGGCGGTGTGCCGTTGCATGAATTCGCGTATCCGAAGGATGCGCAGAAATCCATCGCAGCTCCGGGGAAGGTGGTGAACTTGACCCGAATCCACCTGGAAGAAGACGTGGCGAAATCGCAGCACTTCGACACCAATAGCGGTATCGATTTTAACCGCGCAGGTACGCCGCTGATGGAGATTGTGAGCGAGCCGGAGATCGATTCGCCGGAGGAGGCAGCGGCCTATTTGACGAGCCTCCAGCAAATCCTCATCTACGGCGGAGTGAGCGATGCCGACATGGAGAAAGGCCAGCTCCGCTGCGACTGCAACGTATCCGTCCGGCCTGAGGGGCAAAAAGAGTTTGGCACGAAGATCGAGATCAAGAACATGAACTCGATCTCTGCCGTGCGTCGTGCGCTGGCTTACGAGATCGAGCGTCAAACCGCCGCAGTGCAGAGCGGAGAAAAGCTGCGCCAGAGCACGCGCGGCTGGGATGACGACACCGGGCAAACCCGCCATCAGCGCGACAAGGAAGACGCGCACGATTATCGCTACTTTCCTGATCCGGATTTGCTGCCGGTGGATACGCGGGCGTTCATGGCCGAGGTCCGCTCGCGTCGCCCGGAGCTGCCGAGCGAGAAGCGCGACCGGTTTGTCGCGCAATATGGAATCACCGCTTACGATGCCAGCGTGCTGGCCAGCGAGAAGTCGCTCGCGGAGTTTTACGACGCTGCGGCGAAGGGCGCGAAGGATTCAAAAACTGCGGCTAATCTGGTCATCAACGATCTCCTCAGCGCGCTGAGCGCTGCCGGAAAATCAATCGACGAGTGTCCGTTCCCGGCGACGCATTTGAGCGAGCTCGTGAACATCATCCAAGGCGGCAGCATCAGCTCCAGGCAGGGTAAGGAAGTATTCACCGAAATGTTCGCCACGGGCTGCGCGCCCGCGGAGATCGTGGAAGCAAAAGGCATGAAACAGGAGAGCGACGCCGGCGCACTGGAAGTTCTGTGCAAACAGGCCATCGAGGCCAGCGCGAAAGCCGCCGCCGAGTACAAAGCGGGAAAAACCGGTGCCATCAATTCGATCAAGGGACAAGTCATGAAACTCTCCGGCGGAAAAGCCAACCCAACCGTGGTGAACGAGGTGCTCTTGAAGCTCCTCTCCTAGCCGATGGCCAGCAATCGCATCATCAAGTATTGCAGCATCGGCGGATTCATTCTCGCCGAGATTTACATGGCATTGGTCGTCCTCGCGCCGAACATCCCCGGGCAAAAAATTGCGTCGCGGATGATTATCCCGAAGAGCGAGATTCCGAAGTCCGACATCCCGCTCGGCACCCCGCCGCCGACCAGTGTGAAAATCACGCGTTTGCTCGTCGCCGGATTTTTCTTGGGGCCGTTTGGGGCGATGGCGGGACTCGGCGTGGGTCTGCTCATTGCAGGCGCGATGCCGAAGCGGAAGTCTGAGCCGCCCACATCGACGTGACTTGTGACTTGTGAGCCGTGACTGGTCGCAAGCGCGTTTGGATGCGCGGTTTCCAATTGCGACAAATCACGAGCATGCGCGTCACGCCTTCTTCACGATGAACCCGAGATTCCCCCAGCGCGCCCAATAGTGATGGGTGGTCGCATCCGGGTCGGTCTGGCCGATTTTATCATGCTTGTAGGTTTTCGTGATGAACTCGGTGAAGGCCGAGGACAGATGGACATCGTGCGAAACGAGCACATCGCCGTCGCCCATGCGGTCCCAGAAATACTCGTATTCCATCAGCATGTGACTCCGGCGATGCGAGCTGTCGTGGAGGAATAAATCAACCCGCGGCGGGAGCTGATTTTTCGCCATGAAATCCTCCACTTTCCCGCGCATCGGGACGAACCCGGCGCGCAGTTCGTCGGGAATCAAGGAGCCGTGCGGGCAGTCTTCCATCCACTCGATGCTGTGCAGCTTTGAAGTCGAGAGATGCTCGTCGGCGAGGGCTTTGAGAATGAATGCGGAAGACATGCCGAGGAAGCCGCCGGTCTCCACGATGACCTGCGGTTTTCGCCAGCGTGTGAGCGCGTAGAGGAGCGTGCAGTCGAGAAGGCCCATCGGGCTTTTGCTGCCGGACGCGTGGCGGCGCTTGACCATTTCGAGGGAGAAGGGGTCTTGTTGCATCGATGCTTGGAGGCGCCAGAGTTCGTTCCAGTTGAATTTGTTGAGGTTCATCAAACGGTTGTGTAGTTCTGCATCGGGCTCGCGGGCAAACAAGAATTCAAGGATTCTGCCGGGTGGCGTCTTGCGCCGGGAGATGTAAATGCGTTGCAGAGGAACTGCGCGCCGATATATCGGACCCGAAAATCATGTTCATCCGTGCAACCTTTCTCTGCCTCATTGTCTCATCCGCGCTCGCGGCCGATCCTCAATCTCCTGGCGACCTCGCCTTGGAACTCGTCGCGGTGAAGGCGGGCTCTTTCACCATGGGCAGTCCCGCGACGGAGCCCTGGAGGAATGCGGATGCGACGACGGGCGAGGGGCCGCAGACGAAAGTGACGATCTCCAAACCGTTCTGGCTCGCCAGGACCGAGACGACGAGGGCGCAGTATGAAGCGCTGATGGGGGCAGTACCGGACCCTTGGTCGAAAAAGACGGCTGAAGAGTGGAAGGCAAAAGGTGCGGACTTCGGGAAGTTTCCTGTGGTCAATATTACGTGGGATCAAGCCCGCGAATTCTGCAAAAAGCTCACTGACCGTGAACGCGCGGCGGGCCGTTTGCCGGCGGGATTGATCTACTCGCTGCCGACCGAGGCGCAGTGGGAATACGCGTGCCGTGCCGGGACGACGACGCGCAATTATGCGGGCGATTCCGATGACGCCACGGAGATCGCGTGGTATGTAAAAACGACCGGACCATTTAATCGCGGCTCGATGCCGCGCATCCAGCCCGTCGGCGGCAAAAAGCCGAATGCATGGGGATTTCACGACATGCTCGGGAACGCCCGGGAATGGTGTATGGACTACGTCGGCACGTATCCCGGCGGCGAAGTGACGGACCCGCGCGGTCCGGAAAAGCCGATCAAAGACAACATGGTTTTCCGCATTCAACGCGGCGGCGCATGGATCGATGCTAAGAGCAAAATGCGGTGCGCCGGGCGAGGGTGGAGCGACCCGACGTTTGGCTCGCAGAAAGGCTTTCAGGAGGGGACGGTGGGCTTCCGCGTCGCCGTGGTTGCGGAGTAGCGAAACGTCCGCGGGTGAATCCAGCGGCCGGCTATCGGCGGCTCATTTCTTCGAGTCGGCGCTGCATTCCATGGATGGTCTGTTGCATTTCGCCGATGGCGCGACGCATTTCCTGAACCTGCTTTTCCAAATCGCCGCCTTGTTCGGGGCGTCCGCGCTCAAGCTGCTTTTGCAGGGCATCGGCGGGCTCGTTCATCCCCGCAGCCCGAAGACTGCGGATGGCGTTTTCGATGTGCTGCATTCTTTCGCGTTCTGGATTTGCATCCTTGCGCGATCCTTCGCGGGCGCGCCTGACGATTTGCTCCGCTTCTTCGCTTAGTTTCTGTGATTCATCGGCGCGACCGGCCTCTTTTGCTTCGCGGGCCTTTTGCTGGAGCTGACCGACTCGTTCACGCATCTCGCGCATCTTTGGGTTTTCCTCGGCTTTGTCGCCGCCGCCTTTGCGATCGGTGTTTCGCGTGGCTTGCGCGAGTTCTTCGGCTTCCTGGTGGAACTTCTGCGCTTCATCCATGCGGCCTTGTTGCTTGGCTTCGGCTGCGCGGGTGCGGAGCTCTTTGATGCGGGATTGCGGCGCGTCTTCGGCGCGCAGGCTCAGTGTGGATATTGCGATGAGGGCGGCAAGTGTTGTGAGGTAAACGATTTTCATAGGATGGTAACAATGGGTGGAGCGCGCGCGGTTTGCAATCACAGGTTCCGTTTAACGCTTGCCGCAAGAGGGTCCGGCGTGAGAACCAAGGGCAATGTTGTTTGTTCAATGAATCGTTACTTTAGGGAGTTATCGGTCGCTGCCGCGCTGGGTCTGTTGATGCTCGCGCTGGCAATCATTGCACCGCATTTTTTTGCGGTGCAACCGCTGCTTTCCCGGCTCACGGCGCAGACTCCTGCGCTCGTGGTGGCGATCGGGATGACACTCGTGATGATTTCGAGGCAGATCGATATTTCGGTCGGCGCGCAGTTTGGCATGTGCGCGGTGGTGGCTGGATTGCTTTCGGCAAAGGGCGTACCCCTTCCGATGGCGGTCATCGGCGCAATCGGAGCGGGCGCCATGATGGGCGCGCTCAATGGCGCGCTCGTGGCGTGGCTGGGCCTGCCGAGCATCGTCGTCACGCTGGCCACGATGGTGACGTGGCAGGAGGCGTTGCGCCTTTGGCAGCAGGGACGTTTGCTGAATCTTCCGGCGGGCGTGCAATGGTTCGGGATGAGCCAGGCGGCGGGGCAGATGACGCTGATCGTTTTTTCGGTGGTAATGCTCGCGGTTGCAGCGTGGATGATGCGCAACGTTGCGGCGGGGCGTCACGTTTATGCCGTCGGCACGGACGCCGAGGCTGCGCGACTCGCGGGCATCGAGCCGAGGCGTGTGACGTTTGGCGTATTCGTCCTGATGGGCGCGCTTACCGGGCTCGCGGCAGTGTTGAACACGGTGCAATCTCCTCAAGTGCAGCCGACGTGCGGCGATGGGCTGGAGATGAAAGTGATCGCCGCATGTGTTGTCGGCGGTGTCGCCGTGAGCGGAGGTCGCGGGCGTCTGTGGGGCGTTTTCCCCGGCTTGATCCTGCTGGCAAATGTGAACCCCGCGCTTACCCATTTCCACGTGCAGGCGTATTGGGAAAAAGCGATTCAGGGTTTTGTGATTCTCATCGCGGTGGTCGCCGACGGGCTCCGGAGTCGCGCAAATCGCTAAGCTTGTTTTCGCTCGCAAGGTCCATGAGTGAGTGCCACGTTTCCGGCGTGTCACGCTTCCTTGCCATCGTTGCTTTCATTCTGCTCGCCGCTTGCTCCAAGCCCAAGCCGCCCGCCGTGCCTGCGGAGAAAACGTATCCTGTTCGCGGCACTGTCGCGCTCGTGCAGCCCGAGCGGAAAGCGGTCCGCGTAGCCCACGAGGAAATCGTTGGTTTTATGGAGGCGATGACGATGGAGTTCGACGTCGCCACCGCGGCGGAAATTGCGGCACTCCAACCCGGCGACATCATCACCGGAACGCTCCATGTGAGCGAGACCCGCAGCGAGCTCCGTGGCATCGTGAAAACCGGTCACGCCGAGCCGCCGAAGCCATTCGTGCAGGCCGGAGCGCCGAGGCCCGGCGCGGAATTACCGGACGCAACGCTGCTGGATGACACCGGAAAGTCCTTCCGTGTTTCGGAGCTTCGTGGGAAGGCGGTCGTGCTGACCTTTATCTACACGCGATGTCCGTTGCCGGACTATTGCCCGCGGATGAACAATCACTTTGCCGCCGCGATTCGCGATTTTCCCAGCGAGCGCTGCGCGTGGCTCTCGATCACGATCGACCCCGCAAACGACACGCCTCAAGCGCTCACGGAATATGCCAGACAATTTGATCCGCGTCCGCCGCAATGGAAGTTCGTCACCGGCGAGCCAATCGAGATCGCCAAGGTCGCGGCATTTTCCGGTCTGCAACTGCGGAAAGCAGGGGCGCAGCTCGACCACAACCTGCAAACGCTCGTCGTCGATCCCGAGGGCAAAGTGACGAAGGTCTTTACCGGAAATCAATGGCAACCCGGCGAGATTGTCGCCGAGTTAAAGAAGATTTTGCCCTAAAGCCGCTGGGTTTTGAGGCCTCGAATTTGGTGAAAATAAGTTTTGCAAATCCTTGAGAAACTGGCTCTTTACCCGCCGAAACCCAATCCCAACTTATGAAACTTCGCTCAATCCTCACCGGAACACTCGCCCTCGGATTACTCAGTCTTTCTGCCCAAGCTGGCTTTCACGTCATGCAGATTGAAGAGATCATTGGCGGTGTCGGCGGGAATGTTAATGCGCAGGCGGTTCAACTGCGTCTAAGGGGCGGCGGTCAAAATTTCGTAGGCAATTCCCGCATTCGTGCTTGGGATGCGACCGGTGCAAATCCGGTTCTTCTTTTTGATATTCCTTCGACCGTTCCCAATGGCTCTGGGGGAGACAATGTCCTCCTGACGACTGCTGCGTTTAACACCCTCATGTCCGGCGTCCCGGGCTATGCCACTGACTTCACGCTCGCACAGCCTATCCCTCAATCCTACCTCTCAGGCGGAAAAGTAACGTTCGAGAGTGACGGCGGCACAATTTATTGGTCGGTGGCGTTCGGAGCCTACACCGGCACGAACCTTGGTGACACAACGAACGATGCCGATGGTAATTTTGGTGCTCCATTCGCTAGTCCGTTGCCGACAGCCGGAACTCAAGGGATCCGCTTCACAGGAGCTTTCGGCGCGGCCAGTACGACAAACGTTGCTGATTACGCACTCACTGCCCAGCCTGCGACGGTTCGCAATAACGCTCGGAATTCCTTTACAGTGGTTCCTGAGCCCGCGAGTGCCGCACTGCTCGGCCTCGGCGTATTGGCGCTCGTCCGTCGTCGTCGGCAGTAGTTGGTGATTTGGCTACGCCCGCTCCGCACCCGGCGCGACTGATACTGCTTTTGGCGGCGTTTTGCGTGCCGCTAAGTCTGTTGTGGGATTTTTCGTGGGAATCCACGGTTGGAGTTGAGCTCGTATGGGCGCCGCCTCACGTGATGACGTATGTCGCCGTCGCAATGTCCGGACTTGCCGCATTGTGGATGATTGTTCGTGGGAAAGAGGGCGTCGTCATTGCAAGATTGCGGGCTCCGGCGGGAGCTTGGTTGGCGCTGTGGGGGGCTCTGGCATTTGCTGCGGCGTTTGCTTTCGACCGTTGGTGGCAGTCTTCCTACGGACTCGCGGCTGGCATCTGGCATCCGCCGCAGATGGCAAAAGCGCTCGCCTTTTTCGCCATTGTTTGCGGTGCATGGTGGTGCGTTCCGCGTTGGGGTGGGGGAGTCGTGGCGGCGATGATTGGCGTGGTCTCACTGGCGCACGGTTTCGCAAATCGGCAGCACGACGCGTTCTTTTACCTGCTCGCCTGCGGCACGTATCCGCTGGTCCTCGCGGGAGCAGCGGTGTCGGGCGGCGGGCGCTTTCCTGCAACACGGGCGGCGCTGCTCGGAATGGGGGTCCACCTCGCCGCGGTGTGGCTGCTTCCGCTCGTGCCAGGAGTTCCCGAGACCGGGCCGATTTATAATGCACGCGACCACCTCCTGCCGCCTCCGTTTCCGCCGCTAGTCGTGCTGCCTGCGCTCGCGTTCGACTGGCTGCTCGCCCGTCGCAAAACCACGGACTGGCGCTCCGCAGGCGAGGCCGGGTTCGCGTTCTTTGCGGTGTTCGCCGTTGCGCAATGGCGCTTCGCAGAGTTCCTCCTTTTGCCCATGGCCGACAACTGGTTTTTCGCGGGCGGCGGAAAGCAGTGGCCGTTTTTCCTCCGCGTCAGCGACGACATGCGGACAGCTTTCTGGCCGGGTGAAATCCTCGACATCAAGAACGCCGCTTTCGCCGTCGCGCTGGCCGTTGCATCCGGCCGCATCGGGCTCTGGATCGGGGCATGGCTCAATCGCATCGCACGATGAAGTTCCTCATTTTTATCCTGCTCCTCGCCGCACAATGCGTCCGTGCGCACATCGGCAGTCCGAATGTGTTCTTCGATGGCAAGGCTGGCGCGCACGCAGTCCGAGTCATCATCCGCCCGCCCGCCGCGATTCCCGGCATCGCACAGATCGACATTCGCACCGCAGTCACCGACGTCAAAGTCCGCGCCGTCCTCCTCAGCGCCACAGACGAAGCCGCAGTCCCGCCCATCGCCGCAACGCCCGTGGAAGGCGAACTCTCGAACGCAGCGCTCTGGCTCTCCCGCGCAGGCAACTACGACATCCGGGTCACCGTCGGCAGCGACGAAATTCACATCCCGCTCCACGCTGCGTCGCTGGTCCGGCCGGTCATGCCCGCCGGACTCGGCTCCGCGCTCGCGATTGCCGGAGTCCTGCTCGTCATCGCCGCCGCGCTGATCGCCGGAGCCGCAGCGCGCGAGTCCACACTTCCGCCTTCCGTCGCGCCGACGCTTCGGGATAAGCAGCGCGGCATCCGTGTTGCGCTCGCGACACTCGCCCTCCTCGCCGCCGCCACGTACGCGGGCACTGTCCGCTGGCAGAAAATGGACAGCGACTTCCGCAATAACGCGCTCGCCAAACCGCTCCCCGTCGAGGCCGCAATACGCACCGAGGACGAGCGCCATTTTCTCACCCTCACACAGCCGCGCGATGCCGACGTCACATGGGCCTCGCTCGTCACCGACCACGGCAAACTCATGCACCTCTTCCTTGTCGAAGCCGGCGGCGGACGTGCCTTTGCCCATCTGCATCCCGTGCGCCGCGACTACCGCACCTTCGAGGGCGTGCTCCCATCTTTACCTGCCGGCGACTACACCATTTACGGCGAAGTCACACACGAAACCGGCAGCAGCGATACCGTCGTCGGCTCCATCACACTACCCGCGCCGCTCGGCTCCGCACCACAGACCGACTGGACCATGGCCAACGAAGTCTGGTGCCTCTCGCCACCCGCCACCGTCGGCAATTCCACCGCGCCCGGCGCTCTCGACCCGGATGATTCGTGGCACGTCGGCCCCGCATCCGCCACACGCAGTGCGCCGCTTATGGGCGGTGGAAAAATCCTCCTGCAAAGCCCCGGCGAATTTGCCGTCGATCGCGACACGCTCCTCCGTTTCACCATCGTGACGGCGGGCGGCGAAAGCGTCCCGCTTCAAACCTACATGGGCATGGCCGGACACTGCGTCATCCGCCGCGAAGACGGCAGCGTATTCACGCATCTCCATCCCACCGGGAGCATCTCCATGGCTGCGCAACAAATCCTCACGCCCGAAAAAAGCCCCGCCGCGATGGTGCAGCCGGCGGGAAACGAACTCACATTTCCCTACGCATTTCCGCAGCCGGGAAATTACCGGGCATGGGTGCAAGTCCGCACCGCAGGCCGGGTGCTCACCGGCGTGTTCGACCTCCGGGTCGCCCGTTGAGAAACCGATGCTGCAATCGCGGGCCAGCGACTCGATATTTGGAACGACGACGATCCCGGCGTCACGACCGCTGTTGCGCGCCGAGAACTCTCGCGCTCGCAGAGCGACCACAGCAGGATGCTCGCGTCCGGGTGATAAAGCCGTAGAGTGCTCGGATGATTCGTTTGCTCGCATTTCTTTTCATCGCTACTCTCACTGCGCGTTCGCAGGACTACGATGTGCTCGTTTACGGTGCCACGCCTGCGGGGATCGCGGCTGCATTGGCGGCTTCCGAAGGCAATCGCAATGTCCTCCTTGTAGAACCGACCGACCGAATCGGCGGACTGCTGACGAACGGACTTTCGCACACGGATTTGCGCACGTTGGAAGCAATGTCCGGTATGTTCCTCGAGTTCACCCGGCGCGTGGTGACGCACTACGGCGGCGATGAAAAGGTGTGTTTCCACGGCTTGCACGCAGAGCCCAAAGTGAATCTCGCGGTGCTGGAGGCGATGCTTGCGGAGAAGAGGATCACCGTGTGGAAAAAGCGCTCTCTGGAAGGCGTGAAGCTGAGTGGTGCGGGGGAGGATTCCGCCGAACGCTCACTGGAGATCGCACTGCTGGCCGATGATGAAAATCGCCGCTATCCCATCGCCGCGCGTTTCTTCATCGATGCTTCTTACGAGGGAGATCTCATGGCGGCGGCGCGAATCCCGTATCGGGTTGGGCGCGAGGGCAAGGCGGAATTTGGCGAGTCCCTTGCGCCGGCTGAAGCCGACACTCAATTGCAGGGCTACAATTTCCGGCTTAGCCTCACGAATGTAGCAGGAAATCGGAAGCCGGTGCCGAAGCCGGAAGGATGGAATCGTGCCGACTATGTTGCGGTGATTCCGGCGTTGGAGAAGGGGATCTTGAAGAGTGTATTTTGTAGCAACTCGGGCGGCATTTATAAGGCGCATTTGCCCCCGCTTCCGGGCGGGAAGTACGATGTAAATGACGTGTCCCACGGTCTCGCACGTCTCTCACTGCCCGGCGAAAATGTGGAATGGCCGGAGGGCGTCGGTGGTGCATTTGTGCGCAAGGAGGACGACTCGGATGTCGGATCGCTGGTGCCGTTTTCGCGTACAGGTTTGCGGCAGGCCAGGGCGCGCGTATTCGACGGGCATCTTCGATGGAATTTAGGGCTTCTTTACTTCCTGCAAAACGACGAAGCAGTGCCAAAAAAATTTCGCGATGAAGCCGGTGAGTGGGGGCTTCCCGCCGACGAATTCACAGACAGCGGTCACGTTCCTTCGCAGCTTTACATTCGCGAGGCGCGCCGGATGCGGGGGGCGTATGTCTTTTCCGAGAAAGATACCGACTACGCCCCTGGAGACGCTCGTGCGATGTTGAATTCAGCAAGCATCGCGACTGGTGATTACGGTCCGAACTGCCACGGCACTGCGCACGAAGGCGCGCGAATCGGAGGCCGGCACACTGGTGAGTTTTACAAAGTTACCGCACCTTATCAGATCCCGTACGGCGTTCTGCTCCCACCGGAGAAGCGGGGTGTGGACAATCTTTTGGTGGCGTGCGCGGTGAGCTCCACGCATGTCGGCTTTTGCGCGCTGAGGATGGAGCCGATATGGGCGTCGCTCGGTCAGGCCGCAGGGGCCGCCGCCAGCATCGCCATTGAGAGGAAATGCAGCGTCCATCGGGTGCCGGTGGCTCAGCTTCAGGCGCGATTGCAGGCCGCAGGCTCGGCGACGATTTACGTGAGTGATGTCCTGCCGGGAAACCCCGATTTCGCAATGGTGCAATGGTGGGCTACGGCCGGCGGCTTGCACGGGCTCGCTGTGGGAACCCCGGGCGAGCGCGGGAAGAATATCGTCGGTCAGTATTTCGAAGCGTTTCCATCCCACGCGGCCGAGTTGGAAAAGCCACTTGATGCGGCCACTCGCGAGCGATGGACGGCACTCGCGCAGAAACTCCGCGCCCAAGTTTCGGAAGCACAGCAAGAGACAACCCGCGGCACGTGGCTGCGGGCAGTCGCGAAGAGTGCGGCGGAGAAGAACGGCGTTGTGCGTCCGTGAGTGCGATCGATGGCCGTAATGGAGGATGGAAGTCCTGTGGAGCGGCCGGATTTTCGCAGCGCCCGATAACAACTCCGTCCGATGATTCCTCACCCGGTTTCGATCGCGGAGGGTGGCGCGCGCCGACCCTCTCCGTAGTGGATTTCTGGCGACCACCGGGTAAGCTGTGCGTATGAGCCTCGACACTGCGCTACTTCGCCGGATCCCAAAAGTATTACTCCACGAGCATTTGGACGGAGGGCTGCGTCCGGCTACGGTGATCGATTTGGCGAGGGAAGGCGGCTACACTGCTTTGCCCACGAGCGATGCGGCCGAGCTGGGCGCGTGGTTTCATCGAGGCGCGAACAAAGGTTCGCTGCCGGAGTATCTCGAGGGTTTTGTGCACACATGTGCGGTGATGCAGACCCGCGCGGCCATCGAGCGTGTGGCGTTTGAGTTTATCGAAGACATGTACGAAGATGGCGTCGTGTATGCCGAGAGCCGCTTTGCTCCTTGCTTTCACCTTGTGCGCGGGCTGACGCCGGAAGCTGTGGTGCAGGCTGCGATCGATGGTTTCCGCCGCGGAGAAGCGAAATACGGGGTCCGCTGGGGCCTGATTATTTGCGCGATGCGGCATCGGACAGACTCGCTGGAATGGGCAGAGCTCGCGATTGATTTTCGCGACCGTGGCGTGGTCGGGTTTGATCTCGCGGGTGAAGAGGCGGGCTTTCCGCCGAAGAAACATGCGGATGCGTTTCAGGCAATTCAGCGGGCGAATTTTTACTCCACGCTGCACGCAGGCGAGGCGTTCGGTGTGGCGAGTATCTGGCAGGCGCTGCAAGTGTGCGGTGCGCATCGGCTCGGCCACGCGACGCGGCTCGCGGACGACATGCATATCGTGGATGGCAAGATCGCGCATCTCGGTTCGCTCGCTCAATTCGTCCTGGATCGCCGTATCCCGTTGGAGATGTGTCTTTCCTCGAACGTCCACACGGGCTCGGTGAGTTCGATGGCGGCCCATCCGTTCAAGCTCTACTACGATCGTGGCTTCCGGGTGACGATCAATACGGACGACCGATTGATGAGTGATACGACGATGACGAAGGAGTTCGCGATCGCCGTGGAGCAGTTCGGGCTGGGGTTGTACGATCTCGAGAAATTGACGATCAATGCGATGAAGAGTGCATTCATCCATTTCGACGAGCGGCTCCGCCTGATTTACGAAGTCATCAAGCCCGGTTTTGACGCGGTGAAGTCCGTCTGAGCGCTACGCAGGCACCCGCTTCGCATACCGTGCCGGATTCCCGGCGACGATGGTTCCAGGCGGGACGTCCTTGGTCACGACGGCGCCCGCAGCGACGACGGAATCATCTCCGATCGTCACGCCTTTTAAAACGATCGCATTCATGCCGATCCACACATTATTGCCGATTTTCACAGGCCGCGAGCGGACGGCTTCCAGCGGGCGTTGCGGCTTGTTTTCGTAGTAAGGCGCAAGCGCTTCGGCATCGATCCGGCGCTGGGCTGCCGAGACCGGATGAAAGTCGCTATCCGCGATTCCGACCCCCCAGGAAATGAGGCAGTGCGAGCCGATTTCCACGCTCGTTTCGCAGGTGATGAGTGCGCCGACGAGGAGGGTGAAATCGCCTATTTTCACATGCGCATCACCGCTCACCGCGAACTGGCAGGCCGCGTAAACGCTCACATGGTTCCCGATTTCCACAGCGGGCAGGCGTTTTCCTTTGAAATGCAGAAAGCACTGGGCGCTCTCGCAATAAAAGCCCTCACCCCACGTGATATTCTCCGGGATGCGACGCGGCGACCAGTCATGTTCTACAGTGCGATCGGGACGGATATTGGACATGCTGGATAGATGCGGAAAGCGGGCGTCAGCAACAATCCAATTGTTGCAATCCGGGCGCGATTTCCGACGAAAGAACCAAATTCCTTGAAAATCCTGCTTGCGCTCTGGAAACGGGCCGCTACTTTCCGCCCCTCTTTTCCAAAATATCATATGTCGCAGCACCGCAGTCTCAAAGGATCCAGCACCATCGCAGCAAAACGCAACGTTCTTAAGCGTTTCGAGCGCGTGGAAGTTCTCAAGCGCCGTAACCAATGGCAGGAAGGAGACCGCGTGATCGGTCTCCGCAAGACAAAGCCGGACGCGTAGTCCGCAAAAATTTCATTGTTTGTGTTTTCCGGAGCCGCTGGATGGCAATGTCCAGCGGCTCCGTTTCTTTTTTCGCAGCGTTCCCGTGCAAAAGAACGCTTGCGAAGCGCTCACCGGAAGCGTTCATTTGTAGTTCAATCTGTTTTGGTTCATGACGAAATCTCTTCTCGCACTCGCACTTCTCTCTTCGATCTCATTTGCCGGCGACCCTGCGCCGACCATTGATATCTCGAAGCTCCCTCAGCAAACCCAGATTGTTGACGATGTTGTCGTGCCGGTGCCGAGTGAGATTTTCGCAGTGCTCGACAAGCTCGGGAAACCAAACTGGACCGCCGTTCTCCGCGCACCGAAAGGTGTCGTGAAAACGAGTGGAAACCAGCCGCAGGACGCCCTTTATCTCGGGGTCATCATCGCGGAGGGATTTATCGCGGTGGAGGCGCAAAACTCCGAGGCCGTCAAAGACATCGGCAAGAGTGTGCTGAAACTGGCCGATGCACTTAGTGTCCGTAAGGAAGTCACCAGCCGCGCAAACGCAATTATTGCGGCAGCCGACAGCAGCGACTGGCAACTCGTCCGCAGGGAACTCGACGGCGCGCTGAGCGAAGTGCGTGGAGCCATGAAGGCGCTCGGGTCCGAGAACCTCGCCCATCTAGTCAGCCTCGGGGGCTGGGTCCGGGGCACGGAAGCGCTCTGCGAAGTCGTTTCAAAGAATTACAGCAAGGATGGGGCAGACTTACTCCGGCAGCACATGCTCCTTTCGTTTTTTAGCAACAAGCTGAAAAACATCAGCAAACAAAAATCGCTGAAACACTCGTTGATTCCGAAGCTCCAGACGGGTCTTACAGGCATTGTTCCTCTTATTGGTCTCGCCCAGGATGCTGATATTTCTGCGAAATCGGTAAAAGAAGTCGGAGAAATCACCGCAGGGCTGGTCAAAGCCATTCAAACCAAGTAAACTCTTTTCCGCAGACCGTGAAGCGCTCAATTTTTCAACTACTAGCCATACTCACCCTGGCTCTGACTCCTGTTCAGGCCACGGTGGATGACGCATTGTCCTACGCACTGGAGGCCGCGACGCCTTACGTCAAAGAAGGGTTCACCGTCCGCGAGGATTGGTGGGGCGGAGACCTGCCGGTCGGCAAGGCCAAGGCCATCGTTCATCAGCTTTTCAAAGGCAACCAGTATTGGTTCTGGATGGGCACCGAAGTCGCCTCGGCAAAGATCACCGTTCACGTATATGACGCGGATGGAAATCTGTGCGAGGTCGAAGCCTGGTCGAAAGGCCGTTTCGCAGGTGCCCGGGTCATTCCGAAAAAGACAGGCACCTATTACATCATCGTGGAGGTGGAGAAATCCGACCGCGAGCGGACCCACTGGGCGATGGCTTACGGTTTCCGCTGAGATTCGGCGCGGGAACAAATTCGTTCCATAAAGAGGAAGGCCCTTCGGCGCGAGACAGACATGCTCACGCATGGGCGGAATCCCGCGATGCGAGGCTTGGTGCGCCTTGCGACTAATCACGAATCACGGCCAGTAAACACGCTGGCTTACCATCACACGACGACTGACTGAGGACTAGCAGACCGCGTCCTTCGCGCTGGCGACGGCGTACTCGCGGTTCAGGCGGGCGATGACGGTTGCAGGGATGTTGGCGGGGCACACCGCTTCGCACTCGTAGTAGTTCGAGCAGTTGCCGAAGCCTTCCTTGTCCATCTGCGCGACCATCGCGAGGGCGCGTTTGTCCCGCTCCGGCTGGCCTTGCGGCAGAAGTGAGAGATGCGAGACTTTTGCACCCACGAAGAGCATGGCGGAACCGTTCGGGCAGGCTCCAACGCAGGCACCGCAGCCGATGCATGCGGCCGCTTCCATGGCGAGGTCGGCATTCACTTTGGAAACCAGGATCGAATTTCCGTCTACGGCGCTCCCGGCGCGTGCGGTGATAAATCCGCCGGCCTGCTGGATGCGGTCGAACGCCGAACGGTCCACGCACAGGTCGCGCAACACCGGGAAAGCCCGTGCGCGGAACGGCTCGATGTAGATCGTTTCGCCGTCTTTGAATTTCCGCATGTAGAGCTGGCAGGTGGTCGTCTGCGAAATCGCAGGATCGCCGTGCGGGATGCCGTTGATCGTGAGCGAGCACGAGCCGCAGATGCCTTCGCGGCAGTCGTGGTCGAAAGCGATCGGCTCCTCGCCTTTCTTCGTGAGTTGATCATTCACGATGTCGAGCATCTCGAGAAAGGATGCATCGGGCGGGATGTTGTTTGCATCGATGTCGGCAAGCTGGCCGTTTGCCTTGCTGTCTTTTTGGCGCCAGACTTTGAGTTTTAGATTCATATTAGTCGTTCGATTTTGCGGGCTTCAAGAAACGCTGGAGTTGCTCGTAAAAGCCGGGATAGCTCGTATTCACACACTCCGTGTCGCGGACGACGGTGTGCCCCTCGCTGAACATCCCGAGGACCGCGCAGGACATCGCGATGCGGTGATCGCCGAAGCTTTCGACTTCGGCGCCGCGGTATTCGCCGCCGCCTTCGATCTCCATCCCGTCTTCCGTTTCAAAGACATCGACGCCGAATGCGCGGAGGTTCTTTGCGATCGCTGCGATGCGGTCGGTTTCTTTAACGCGGAGTTCCCTGGCGTCCTTGATGATTGTGCGTCCGGTCGCCAGTGCTGCGGCGACTGCGAGAATGGGCAGCTCGTCGATGACATTCGGGATTTCCTTTCCGCCAATCGTGGTCGCTCTCAGTTCAACGCCGCGAATCTCGACGGAGCCGCGCGGCTCGCCTTCGGTGCTCTCGACGATTTCGTTGACCTGCGCGCCCATGCGGATGAGCACGGCGAGAATCCCGGTCCGGGTCGGATTGAGTCCGACATTTTTTACAAGCAAATGAGCGCCCGGCATCGCAGCCGCGGCGACGAGCCAGAAGGCAGCGCTCGAGATATCACCGGGCACATCGAAGTCCCGCGATTCCAAATGCTGGCCTCCGAGGAGCGTTACGGTGAGTCCGGTTTTTCGCGGACGAACGACATGCCATGCGAGCATTCGCTCCGTGTGATCGCGGCTTTGCTCGGGCTCGGTGACACTCGTGGTGCCCTTGGCGAACAAACCGGCGAGCATGATCGCACTTTTCACCTGGGCGCTCGCGACAGGGGATTGATACGCGATGCCGTGCAGATCACCGCCTTCGATGACGAGCGGCGGACGTCCATTTTCGCCTTCGGCGGTGATGCGTGCGCCCATTTGCACGAGTGGGTCGATGACGCGCTTCATGGGGCGTTTGGTGAGTGACGCATCGCCAGTGAGCCGGCTGCGGAAGGGCTGTGCCGCAAGGATGCCGCTCATCAGGCGCATCGTGGTGCCGGAATTCCCACAGTCGATGTCCGTCGCTGGTGGCGTGAATTTTCCGCGCTTGCCGTGGACGATGAGAGTCGTCTCCTCGGGGCGCTCGATTTCGACACCCAGTTGCTGGAAGGCCTTCATCGTAGAGACGCAGTCTTCGCTCGGCAAAAAGCCGGTGATTTGCGCGGAGCCATTGGCCAGCGCGGCCAGCATGATGGAGCGGTGCGAGATACTTTTGTCGCCGGGCACGCTGATTTCAGCGTGGATGGCAGGTGCGCGGCGAATCTTCCAGTCGGTCATTTCGGA
>JAYUSJ010000150.1:0-19798 GCA_043755735.1 Verrucomicrobiaceae bacterium
TAACCGCCCGCGGAATTTGCCATCGCGAGCTGCCCACGCCCGGAATAGATCAAATGCGAGTTAAACTCATGCGGCATCACGTAAGGCGCACTCCCCGACCCAGTCCCAGCCGGGTCGCCACCCTGAAGCACGAAGTTGTCGATCACTCGATGAAACAGAACATTCTCGTAATAAGGCGACTGCGCGAATCCCGCGATGAAGTCCGCAGTATCCGGTGTATCTGCACGGAACAGGGCGAACTCCATCGTCCCATCAATCGGCGTACCGGAGCCGTCATTTGCCGAGCGAACGCGCATCTTCATCACCGGATGCCCGGTTCGCACCCGAGCCAGCAGCCAGGGATGGCTCGTGGTCACCGTATAGCTGAGCGCGTCCCCTTCGGGATCGGTCACCGCCAGAGGAATAACGAGAGTCTTTCCGCAAAAGACGGTGGCCGGCACATCAGGGTTTTCCGCCACCACATCACTCACGATCGGACGTGCGGAAAAAACAGGTTCCCCGGCACCGAAAAGCGGATGCGCGAGGGCTATGATGGAACCCATCAGGATGTGTCGAAACGAAAGTCGGGTGTCAGTGGTCATTTGCGAAGCGGTGTCTGAAATATGGCCAGCATCACGATGCTGGCAAGAGATATGAAGAATATTTTATCATTTCAGCAACAATGCTCGGCGACCGGTGTAATGCGTTCTCAACGCTTCAATCTTGGAAACAATTTTCAACGCCGCCATGTAACGCTCTTCTGCGGAACGGATTCAACACAAAAAGCCGGTGAAAAACGCATTTGCCATGCACTCTCAACCCGAACGCCGCTTTTGATCGCGGAGGGCTTGAATTGCGTAAAACTCTGAACTTGAGAAATCAAGTGGCCGCGAACCAAAATGCGCCGCCGTTGCAACATTCGCTCGATTTTGTTCAGGACAGAAACTTTTCATGCCGAAAGAAAGCCGTTCATTCGGCATAAATATGATCGGCATAAAAATGCGCTAAGCTAAAAGAGCGGAGTTCGGGTCTAACGGAGATTCGCGAGGAACAGGCAAATTGCGGGCCGATCCGGCAGTTCCATAACGGCCCCGCCGCGCGCGACAAATCCAAATCCCCCACCCCACGCTGGCCCGTTCACCACGCAGCCATCGGTTTTGCATTCCGAGATCTGCCTCGCCGCCTTCGCGACGAGATCGGGGCGTCCTCCGTCGATTTCATACTTCCAGCCCACGATGAGCGCCTGTGGGAAAATCGACCGGAGCGCAGGAAGAACCTTGGTCGTTGGAGTGAGAGTCAGCGTCACATCCCCGGCGCGCGTAGAAACCTTCCCATCGGTCGAAATACAGCCATCCGCCATACGTGTCGTTTTCACCCGGAAATCGCACAATGCAGCCGCATGGAAGACCGCGTCGGCGCTCCTTACCCTGAGCTTCGCCAAAAGGTCATCGTTCGTGGAAAAATGAACGACTTCCGCCGAACCTTCCGGGTGCGAGCTTGTCGCCATCTCTCCTTTGAAGACGGTTACTTCGTGCCCCGCAGCGCACATCGTTTGCGCGAGCATCAGTCCGAGTTCGCCAGTCGAGGCATTGGTGATTCGGCGCATCCCGTCGATGGCTTCGTAGCTTGGGCCGCATGTGATAATGACCTTCATACCGAAAAACCTAGAGCGTCTGTGCTGGAAATCGAACGCATTATTCCCGACAAGAGCGCATGACACGAGCCGAAGCCAGCGAACAAATCCGAGAACACTGCATCACCACCGGAGTCGCAGTGATGAAAATGCACCCACTTCTCAACGCGCTCGAAGACGACGCGACCAAGGGAGAAATCGTCAAGGCACTCTACGAAGTGACCAAGAATATCGAAGTCGTGAAAAAGCAACTCATGCGACTGGAAAAGCGCGACGACAACGCGCTGGTCTAAATCCTAAAGCGCGGCCCGTAGCCTCACAAACTGCTGCGGTCCGCTGTATGGAACGGGCGCTCTCCATTTGCGCGACACCGTGCCGTCACCATTCAGCGTCTCGCCGATGTAAGTCGCCGCCTGCCACGGCAACGCAAGATTACTGGAAAACTCGCCGCTCAATGTCGCATCATCCGACGCGGCACGAGTGCGGGCGGTGATCGTGAGATATTGCGCCGCGATGCCCGAAACGGTCAGCGTCTCGACGGCTACGATCGGCGCAGCAACGTCGCTGGCGACACCGTCGTCGCCCGCCAGCAAATACTCAAAGAGCCTCACAAAGCCGTCGCCGTCTGCATCGATCAACGGCGCGCCGGAAAACGCGACCGTGTCACCGCCGCCAGGATTGCCGCCATTCGCCGTGCTGCTGCGCCAGTTTGAGCTGTTGCTGAGATTTTGCGCGGCTGCCGGTTGCCGAAGCACGAGCGTGCGGCCGGTTCCATCGGCGGCCACCGGCCATGGTGCTTTGTCGTTGTATGTAAAGCGCACGATGTCTGCGTTGTTTGCGGCGATGACGGCGATTTCTTCGCCCGTATTGTCGAGCGCTCCTGCGTATGGCCCGACGACTCGCGGGCCTGCGCCGTAGCGCGTGGTGAAAAGCGCGACGTCGCGGGCGATGCAGATGCGTTCGCCGGGATTGAGCAGCGTTCCATCGGCAAATGTGAAGGTGATTCCCTCGAAGCGGACGCCCGTGAGGTCGATGATGCCTGCCGAGATATTCATCAGTTCGATGAACTCCTCGTCGCCCGGCGCCGGGTTGTAGTTCAACTCGGTGACCGCGAGATTCGCAGACGACGCAGCCGTGCCGACGATGAACGTCGCCTCGGTAAGCGCGCTCCATTCGCCCGCATTCAGCGCACGGGCTTTCACGGTGCCAGTCGCCGTGAGCGTGACCGGTCCACTATATAAAGTGCCCGCAGAAGCGCCGGTGTTGGCCGTGCGCGGGTCGGAGCCGTTCACCGTGTAGTAAATCTGCCCCGCGGCCGCGGAGATGCTGAGCGAATAGTTCGCGGGCACATTGCCACCAAACTGCCCGAAGTCCGGCGCCTCGGTGAGCGGATAAAACTTCGGCGTTTGCGAGCGGAGTTCGGTGATGGTGGCGTAGCTGTTTGCGTTGTTGTGCAAAGCGGGCAGATGCGAATCGCGCACGAGATTTACCTGCGGCAGCCAGTGCGTTTCGCGCTTGAGCGTTTCGTTTCCGGCAAGCACTGCGTTTCCGTAGGGCGTGGCGTCAGCGGTGTCGCCCCAGCGCGCGCTTTCGGCGACAATCGGTTTATCGAGAAGGTCGATGAACGACTGCCAGCGGGCCTGCTCGACAGCGAGCGATAGCTGTCCGCCGTTGTGCAGATGCTTGTGCGCGCGGTCGGCGAAGAGCAGTCGGAACTCGGAATTTACGCGCAGTTTTTGGAACAGCACGCCCATCGTGAGCGGAACGTTCGTGTTCGTGCCGGTGTTCGGCGCACCGACGGAAAGCCGGTCCACCAGCACGAGCGGGTCGAACGCGATTTCCTGATCCCACGCGACGAACTTCCACTTCGCTCCGGCCACGCTGCGATTGCGTATGGCAAAGCCGTTGTGGTGCGGCCAGTCCTCCGCGTCGCCGTGGATGTGCAGGAGGTAATAGTCTGCAAAGTTGACGAGATCGACTTTCGCAGCGACAGCATCGTAATTGGCCTGCACGCTGAGGTCGGGAGTGGTCACGAGGGCGATGAGATTGTTCCACTCGGTGAGAGTGCCCGCTTTGAGCTGAGCCGCCGTGGTATTGAGCGTCGTATCCGGCGCGATGATATCCCAATCCGTAGGAATGCCTCCAAGATGATCCGCGCACCAGTTTTCGTCCACACGCTCGGCGAGTTCGTAAAGCCCCCAGTAAAGGCCGTTGATATAGAGATGCACGTATCGTCCGCTCACGCTTTGATGGCCCATTTCGCCGAAGGATTTCTTCACAAAAGGGTCGCGGAAACTCACAGCCGTATGCGGGCGGTATCGCGAATCCGTCCAGCTCACGAGCCCGAATCCGTCCGTGAAAAATGCATGCAGCACGAGCCGGTCGAACTGCTTCACCGTAGTGTCCCCGAAGAGCTTGTAATCGAGTTTCCCGTCGCCGTACTGCGAGCGGAATGCGACACGGAACGAATGCTTTTGCATCCGGAACGGTGTGCGCGAAGAGTTGCCGTGGACGCGGATGCCGCAGTTGATGTGCGTATTGCTACCGTCGAGTTCAAGCAGTTCAAATGAACACGCTTTTTCCCACAAATCGCCGACGCTCCGGGGATTCGAGTAGATACCGCTGCCGACGCTGTGGAAATCGCTTGGATTCATCGCTACGGAGAGCACCGGAAGCGTATTCAATCCATCGGTCACACCGTAGTTTGGGAGCGTGGTCGTCACGACATTTGGGTCCATCTCGTAGTCCGCGGGAACCGTTCCATTGCCGGCACCGTCGTTCGCATCCACCTGCGAGTCTGTCCCCCACGTAGCCGGCCATCCGAAAGGCGCAGCGGGCTGGTTTTGCGTGTCGGTCCGGAACACGTAAGTCTGCGTATCCGTGTTGCTCGGAGCAAGCGGCGGCGCAAATGCCTTTGCACGCAACACGGTCGTCGTCGTCACAGCCACGCCGCCTGCCGTAACCACGCTGCTCGCAGTGGTCGGCTCGCTTCCATCGGTCGTGTAGTAAATCGCCGCACCGGGAGTGGTGCATGCAATGTGAACCGTCTGCGCGGTATTGAAGAAGCCGCGGTTGATGTCGAAAGTGGTGTCATTCACGAAACCGGGAACTGGAGCCACGGAGTTGTAGGCGAGAGGCGTCGGTGCTTGGAAATAGCCGACGGTCTGAGGCTCGACCTCACCGAAACGACCGTAGCTGACGTTCGCCCGTTGAGCCGGAAGATTCGAGAATGATGAGACAATTGCTCCTCCCGGTTGCGCGAGCGCCAGATAGCTGCCTGCCGATTTCTCCAGAGTGAAGCTCGTGTGCAATGCAAATGGACTGGCGGTGCGGTTTTTCCCCGAGGCCCAAACGCGTAGATACCCCTGCGAAGGCACCGACACACCCGCCGGAAAAGTCCATGTCACCGGAGCCTCCAGCGCGCCATTGCCCGTGAGGGTCCAGCCTCCGAGATTCAGCGCGCCGGTCGTCGTATTCCAAATCTCGATCCAGTCGCTCGTCGCACCGTCTTCGTCCGTGATGCCGTTCGCATTGTCCGCAGCGAATTCGTTGATCACCGGGTGTCCAAAATCGACGACGGCTGCGGGAACGAGCGATGAGATGCGGAGCGCGTTTATAAAAACTGCCGGCGAATTCACGACCACTCGACCGCTGATGACGATTTGCCCGCTGCCGTTGGCTGCGAACGCTCCGACCATTTTGTAGTCGTTGTTCGTAGCCGGTGCATTGTTGCCGTTGAAAACGTAATCGTCCCACAGGGTTGCGCCATTCACGGTCCAGTCGCTCGTCCGGGGCTGCGGGGCCGCGGTACTTGCTCCGTCGAACGACCAAACCTCCACAAGATACGTGGTTCCTGCTGTGAGCCCGGCCACGGTCACATCCATGCCGCCCGACGTCGTGGCAAAGACGAAATCCCGTAAAATGGGTGACTCCGTGAATGCGCCGGAGTTCCCCGGGACAGATCGCAGTCGGTCATCAACCGTGGTGCCCACCGGTGAAAGCGTGACGGTGTAAGCGCCGAAAGTCCGGACGGAAGCGGTGCTCTGCGGATTGGCGGTCGCGCCGGTGCCGGTGAACGCTCCCGTGAGCAGAAACTCCTGGAAGCCAGCCTGCACATTGGCTCCGCCTGCCAATTCGCGTTCGCCGAAATCCACCGCCAAAACCGGTGCCGAAGAAACCGCAGGAGTCGCTAGTTCATCGACCGTAAAACCGTTCAAAAAGACGCTCGCAGTCGCCGATTGCTGTCCCGGCCGTCCGCGCAGAATAAGAGTCCCGGCCGCATCCGCGTACGCCGTGACGGAGAACCGATTCGCCGTGTCCGATGACGGCGTCGTCGCACCATCGAAGGTGAAATTATTCGCAGCCCATTGAACCCCGCCCAACCCCAGCACACTCCAATCGCTGACTCTTGCGCCGGCACTGCCGCTATCGTAGCCCCAAACGGTGAGCGTGTATTTCTTCCCAGCCGTGAGCCCGCCGATGACGGTATCCAGCCCAACGCGATAAAAGTTCGCCGTATTATCCCCGGCCGCGAATACGGAATCCCGATACAGCGCGCCGAGCGTCAGCGCGCCCGCGTTGACCGGAGTCGTGCGATGTACGTCGTCCAGCGCCGCGCCGTTTGAGGGGTTGATGTCCACCGCGTAGCCACCAATCGTCAGCGTGTTGTCGCTGAGCACATACGTGGAAAAACCGGGAGCCGTATCCTCAGAAGTGTCGATGGCATCATTCACATCCACGCTGATGACTACGGCAGCGTGCGCGATGGCGGATAAGAATACCGGGGCGAGGCGAAGAAACTTGAGCATTTACGGGTGGACGGAAAGTGCCACGACTTTCCAAATTCGCAAGCCCTTCAATTCTGAGACCGCCGACTAAACGCCGACCGGCTCGGGCGGCATTCCGAGTTTCACTCGGAGTCCGTTGATTTCCTCGCGCATCACGTCCCGCCGGGCCTGAAGAACGCTCACATGTTGCTTCGCGCGTTCGAGGCCTGTCTTCACGGCGTCGAGCTCGCTCCTCACCGCATCGCGCTCGGCTTCGATGGCATGGACGGCGTCGTAGTGACGCTCCATCTCCGTTTGAAGCTCGATGAATTTGGAGCGGGTCTGCTCGCGATCCACGCGCGCCTGTTTGAGTTGTTCCTGAAGCCCCCCAACCTCTGCCGTCACCTTCGCGAGCTGCTCGGAAACCCGTGTCCGCTCACCCTCGGCAGCCTTCACCATCTCGCTCGCGGTGGCAGCCTTTCGCTCCGCTTGCTCAAGACGAATCTGCGATTCCTCCCCCGAACCACGCGCAGTATCGAGCCGGGCCAGAGCCTCCCGCGCCTCCATGTCGCGAGCGGCGAGGCGCGTGACTGTGGACTCCAGTTTCGTGGAAACCTCAAGCAGCTCGGCATCGCGAGCCTCCAAAGCCTTACGACTGGAAGTTGAAGATTCCCTGGCTTCCGAAAGTTCGCGTTCGCGGGCGTGCAGCTCCTCCAGCAATCCATCGACACGCTGCTGCAACTCTTTCGCCTCGTCGCCCAATTCACTGGAACTCGCCGCGAGTCGTTCGCGTTCCGCCGTAGTCGCCGCGGAAGCCTCCATGAGGCGGGCGATTTCCTGTTTTGCCGAATCCACCGCGCCGCCCATTTTCTCCAGCGCTCTTCCCCGCTCATCCGCGAGAGACTGTGTCCGGTCAGTCTCACGCTTTGCTGACTCCAAAAGCCGGGTGATTTCATTCAACTGCGCACGCACTTTAACCGTGTCCTCACGCGCGGCTGCCAGCTCGGCAGGAAGTCCCTCCGCAGAGGCGGATTTCATGCGGAGTTCATCGCGTTCTTTTGTGACAAGAGCGACTTCCTCTTTGAGCTTCGAGATTTGTTCACCAGATTTTTTGATGTCAACGTTCAGCGCCTCGCACGCAGCGCGGAGCGTCGAAACTTCGCCCGCCGCATTGCCCGAATTCAGCTTCAACGCATCCCGCTCTTTCGTGAGGGTTGCGACATCCCCGTTCAGCTTCAAAATCTGTTCGCCTGCGATTTTGATATCGCCTTTCAGCTTCTCGCCATCCGCCCGCAGGCTCGCAAGTTCGTCCGCCGCATTGCCCGAATTCAGCCTTAAAGTGTCCCGCTCATTCGTTACAGCGGCGAGTTGATCACGCAGCCTCTCAATCTGCCCCATGGTTTCTCCCCATTGCGAACCGGAACCCTTATAGACCTCGTTAAGCGTAGCCTTCAAATCAGCGCGCTCGCGGTCGGAGGCCACCATCTTTTCCAGCAGCGCCTGCACATCTTTTGTCGGGATGCCCCCCTTCGGTGCGGACTCCGCAAGACTGCGAAGTTGCTTCTGCATTTTAGCCCCCGTCTCCGCCAGAATGTCGCGATCCTTTGTGGATGTGACGATCGCATTCCGGGCTGAATCCAGCTCGCGACCGGCGCGGTCCAGTTCCTCGCGGAGCGATGCAAAAGCAGTGAGTTTGGTGCCCAACTCATCACGCTCTTTGCGCGCAGCAGCGAGTTCCGTCCTTGCTTTCTCAAGCTCCGACTTAATGCTGGTTTCCTTCCCTTGCTGCACAACGAGTTCCTGCGTCCGCTCCTTCAGTCCGTCCCGCTCCGAGGCGATTTTGCTAAGGTCGTTGCGGAGCCTCTCCAGTTCCAGTGCCGCCTTTTCCGAATCGCTTTTGAATCGGCTGCCCTCTTCCAGCGCCTTGTCCGATCTCTCGCGCAAAGCCTCCGCCTCCGCTCGAAGTCGCTTCGACTCCTCCACTGCGGCGTCGAGCTCTTTTTGCTTCGCGCTGAGTTGTTCGGATACAACGTCCTGGCTGGCGGCGAGAACCGCCATAGGCCTGCGATTCACCATCTTCACCTCAGCCTCCGGTGTGGCAGGAATGATCAACGAACTTTTGCACGATGGGCAGTCGATCTGCACACCGGCAGCAGCGGAATCGACCGCAATTTTTTGCGCACATTCAGGGCAGCGGAATTTGATGTCAGCCATAAGGTTTGTTCTGGAATTTACGAAGATCGCGCCAACGGGCAAGTTCAAGGGCAATCCTTTCCGACATTAAACAAGACCGCACCCAAGGGAATCAGTTTCTTTCGCTGGCGCAGCGAAATTACGAACTTAACTCCAATCTCAATTCCCTCATCTGCCGCCCCCAGTGGCTCAAAAACGTGAGCCGACCCAGTGTCGCGGCCAGTTCCGCCGCAGTAGCCGCGGGACTTTGAATCTCGCCGTGCCCATTCTCCACAGCCGCGCTCAACCGCGCCTCGACTCCTGATAATCGGTCGAGCAACGCGAGTCTTCGCGGCTCCAAAAGCGCACGGGCAAGCGGCGACGCGGGCTTTTCCATGGCTCCGGCGAGTTGCTTCAGCGTCGCGATGTCCATGAAGAGATCGCCCAGTTCCGAAGGAGCACCACCAGAAGCAGCAAGGGACTCCGGAGCCGTCAGTTCCAAAAAATGCCGCAGCCGGGAAACAGGCTCCCGCAGAGTCTGCCACGCCTCATTCAGACCGGAAAATGCAGCACCCGAGCCGCCCGGCGCATCAGGATGACGCTCCGCACTGAGCCGGTGAAAACGCTCTTTCAGCTCCTCTCCATTCAGCCACGCGGAACGCGGCAAACCCATCACTGCGAAAAAATCACTCACGCTTTTGACCTCTATTCATCGGGTTTCGACAGAATCGGGAACGGTGGAAAGACGCAATTGCACAATTTTGACTATGCGGATTCGTTCCGGCGGGTAGCGTGGTGTGAAATGATGTCGAATGTCTGGTCCAATGCTCATCCGTGGTTGCGTGAACTCGTTTCTTACGAGCCCGGTAAACCTATCGAAGACGTAGCGCGCGAACTTGGTTTGCGGCCCGATCAAATCATCAAGCTCGCATCCAACGAAAACCCGCTCGGCCCTTCACCCAAAGCACTCGTCGCGATGCGGGAGATGCTGGAGAAATCGCACTTTTACCCCGATGGCGGCGGCTACTACCTCCGCGAGGCGATCGCGCAAAAGATGGGCGTCGAGCGAGCCAACGTGATCCTCGGCTGCGGCTCGAATGAGATCATCGAATTCATCGGCAAGGCGTTCCTGAGTCCCGGCGACGAAATCATCGCCGCGCGTCATGCCTTCGTCGTCTATAAACTGATGGCCACACTCTTCGGTGCGACGACCATCGAAGTGCCGGACCCCGGATTCGCACACGACCTCGACGCGATGCTCACTGCCGTGACCCCGAAGACCAAAGAGATCTTCATCGCAAACCCCAACAACCCCACCGGCACGCTCCTCTCGCAGGAACAACTCGACGACTTCATGGCAAAAGTCCCGCCGCACATCGTCGTCGTATTTGATGAAGCCTACTACGAATTCCTCCCGAACCCGCCCGACGTAATCAAATACGTCCGCGAAGGCCGCAAAGTCGTCGTGCTCCGGACCTTTTCCAAGATCCAAGGCCTCGCGAACCTCCGCATCGGCTACGGCATCGCGCCGAAAGAGCTCATCGACGTCCTGCAAAAAACGCGTCAACCCTTCAACGCAAACGGCATCGCCCAGGCAGGCGCGCTTGCCGGACTTCAAGACGACGAGCACCAGACCAAGACGCGGGAACTCACACTCGTCGAACGCGCCAAAATGCAGTCCGCTTTCGACGCGATGGGCCTAGAATACGTCCCAAGCCATGCAAACTTCGTCCTCGTTAAAGTGGGAGATGGCAAAGCCGTCTTCACTGCGCTGATGAAAAAGGGCGTCATCATCCGCGACATGAATTCATACGGCCTGCCGGAATGGATCCGCGTGAGCGTCGGAACTGCGGCTCAAAACGAACGTTTCCTGGCCGACCTCGCCGAGTTCCTCGCGTCCGGAGCATCGGCGACGACCTAACGGCGCGGCTTCGTTCCATTTTTCAATGGAAGTGATGCCTGAGCGATTGTCATTCGTGGCGGTTCCGGCCGTGGCGAATGAACCCATCACTTCCCGCATCACTGTTTCTTGCTATCGCAGCGGCGCTCTGCTGCCGCGCGGACGAACGTGCGGATTTTTTTGAGAAACGCGTCCAGCCCATTTTCCATGATCATTGCGTGGAGTGTCATAACGCGGAAAAGGAGAAGTTTAATCTCGGTGCGCGCAAGGAACGCCTGCCGTGGATCTGGCAGACACCGAAAAAACAGACGATTCCCGAAGTTCCGGGCTCGACGGATGTGGACCGTTTTCTTTCGGCGAAGCTGCCGGAAAAAGGACTCTCGCCCGCAGCACCGACAGAAGATCTCACGTGGCTGCGACGCGTCTATTTTGCGGTCACGGGTCTGCCGCCGCAGCGGGAGCAAATGCAGGCTTCTCTCAAGGATACGTCGCCGCAGCGGCGCGAGCGAGTCGTGGATGAAGTGCTGGCGTCGCCGCACTTCGGCGAGCGGTGGGCGAGGCACTGGATGGACGTCGTGCGCTACGCAGAATCGCGGGGCCACGAGGACGATTTCATCGTCGCGAATGCGATGCTACACCTCCTCGGTATGGATCACACAAAGCTCACCTACCGCTTCGGCGGCCGCGACATCCGGCTCACGGACGTGCATGGAAACGTCGTGCGGGAAATTCTCGCATGAGGCGCCTCCTGTCTTCATCACTTGTGAACACCACTCAAAAAATACCATGCACCTAAAAGCCATTATTCCTCTCGCGTCGATACTGCTCTCCTTCACTCCGTGCAGTCTTTCTGCGCAGGAGCGCCCAAAGAAAGCCGGAGGGTTTACATATCCGCCGACCATCGAGGGAACCACGGTGGAGACATACAAAAAGGCCGGAGACTCGGAACTGAAAGTTTGGATTTTCCCGCCGAAGAAGAGCGAGGAACCGCGCCCGGCAATTGTGTTTTTCTTTGGCGGTGGCTGGTCCTCCGGTTCGCCCGCTCAATTTGAACGACAGGCCCGGCATTTCGCGGAGCGTGGAATGGTGGCAATTACTGCGGACTATCGTGTGGCCTCCCGCCAAAAAGCGAAACCTGTGCAGTGCGTCGCAGACGCGAAGTCCTGCATCCGATGGGTGCGCGCCAATGCACAGAGGCTCGGCATTGATCCACAGCGAATCGTCGCCGCCGGCGGCTCTGCGGGCGGTCATCTCGCAGCAGCGACGGCAACGCTAACAGGACTCGATGAACCCGGCGAAGACGCGAAAGTGAGTTCACAACCGAACGCCCTTGTGCTCTTCAATCCTTGCGTGGTCACCGCACCGGTCGCTGGACTCGATTTCCGCGGATTTGCCAGTGACTCGACAGCCCAGAAAGTCGGCTGCGAACCGGAGGCGCTTTCGCCGATTCATCACGTCAGAGAAGGTCTTCCCCCCATGTTGATCATGCACGGAAAGTCCGACACTACGGTGCCGTTTGTCACGGTCGAGGCCTTCGCAGAGCGTATGAAAAAGGCGGGGAATCGATGCGAACTCAAAGGCTACGACGGCCAGCAACATGGGTTTTTCAACGGCGTCGGTTTCGCCGACACGCTCGCAGCAGCCGACGAATTCCTGGTCTCGCTGAAGTATTTGCCCGCGAAATAAACGGGCCGCCTACCCCTGCGGGTAAAGCAGGACGCGGTCGTGGACGATGAGCAGGAGATCCGGGCGACCGTCGCCCGTGAGGTCTCGCACGACGACTTCACGAACTCCCGTGTCGCCTTTCCGTCCGCGGAAATGAATGTTCATCTCGAATAAAACAAAGTGCATGAAACTCTTCCACTGGGCTCCAGCGGCTGCGGGCGAAAGGAGTTCGATGAGGTGACTTGCGCGATCAAAAGCGATCACCTCGGCTTTCCCATCGCCATCGAGGTCTGCGCTCACTGCCTGAAAATATGAACAATTTTGCAAGTCGGTATCGTAGCTATCGACGAACTCCATCCGGGCACCGGCAGATGAAAATGGCGCAGTCCAAAATCGATCGCGGCCGGCCGATAGAATCTGCGAAACCCTGGCGGACCCTAGCATCACCGGGATGACCTGCACGGACTCACCGGGTGCGCCTTGAAAGCGACGGACGACGCGATACACGCCGGAGGCGTCCTTCTTCATCACCTGAAAATACGCTGTCCCAGTCTCGGAGAAAACGAGTTCGGGCTTGCCGTCCGCATCGGTATCCAGGAACGCCGGAGTGCCGAGTTTGTTGTCGGGTTGGCGCGCGTTAAACTGATCGACCACGGCGACATCCGCATTGTCGGCAGTGAGTCGAATGGACCGTGCGTAGCCCGCGGCTCCGGAAATAATTTCCGCGCGTTTGTCCCCGTCGATATCCACGAGCGTGACGCGTTCGGGTGCGAGATCGGTCAACTGCGAACGAATGCTGGCGGTCTCTTTCAGCGCCTCGCCCAGACCTTCATCGGTGCCGGGCAGGATCAAGGCGGGATCTCGCGGGACCATCACAAGTAGATCTTCCCGACCATCGCCGTTCATGTCTCCAGCCGCGATGCCGGATGGCTCGCGCTTCAATGAAGGAAGATTGCGCGAGGCGAACGACCAGTGCGCTCCATCTGTTGTGCTCATGGTGTCCAGCCGCCAGACACCTTTTTCATCAACAAGGATCACCACTTTTGAGCCCAGCGCGGTGACACCGACCGGTTCGCCTTTGATGGCGACAGACACGGGGAATTCCAGTCGTCCGTCTCCAACAAAATGGGAAATCCCGAGACCTTCTTTCCTGCTCACCACCGCTAGCGCAGCCCGCTTCGTGCCTGGAACCGCCACAGACGCGATACTCGAAATCCCGGCAAACGACGGAAAGGTGCGAGGCTCGCCGAACGTGCCGTCCGGCTGCTGAATAAAGAGAGCGATTTGCGCTGCCTTGCTGTCAGCCAAGGCAAAATCCGCGCGACCGTCGCCATTGAAATCCGCGACTGCGTGCGCGGCGGACTTCATTCCGTTGGGCGTATTATAGACCGTTGCCAGAAGCATGTCGCCCGCGTCCCCTGCCCCGCCGATTGCGAAGGCGTGGCGCTCGATGATTTGCGATTTCGCGTTCACCTTGGTGAAGAGCATCCGCCCGGCGGCGTCGCGAGAGGTGCTCACTGCGTAGGCCGGAAGCGAATATGGCAGTGATAGCTCCGCGGAGAAAATCCCCGGCGAATTCTGTCGTCTCCAGCGCAGCGTTCCTTCGTCGCCACCGGCCAGATAGAGAAGGTCCACCTTGCCGTCGCGGTCGGCGTCCTCGGCGAAAAGCTGCCCCATTTTATCCTCGCCCGTGAGATACACATCAGCCTCGCCAAATCCGCCCGTCTGCTTTTGCAAAAAGACGAGCAACTTCCCCTTCCCCAGCACGGCGAGATCGCTCCGGCCATCGCCGTTCAAGTCCGCAGTTTGTAGATGCTGCGTTCCCTGAAGCGCCTCGAAGTCTTTGTATTTCCATGTCTTCGCAAATGTTCCGTCCGCCGCCTGGAACCGCACCATGAGTGCGTCTTCGACTCCCGTGAGCGCTATGTCCGGGCGCTTGTCGCCATCGAAATCGGCTGCAACCATGGCATGGTGCCGCTGGTCTGCCGGGACCGACACTTTCTCAAACCGCGAATCCTCGACGACGGGTTCCCATCGATTTCGAGTCACTGCGCGCCGGGCATTTTTCCCAGCCGCCTCGCCGGGAGCGCGCTGGTAGAGCAGCACGAGCTTCGCGTTCTCGTTGTTGATCAGCCCGACGTCCAGTTTGCCATCGCCGTCGAAATCAACAACAGCAGGCGAACGGGTGTCCCAAGTCACTTTCGCGATTTCCGGGCCACTGAACTGTATGCCCAAGGGCTCCGCCGCGAACCCTGCGACAGCGAATGAGAGAGCGATGAACGCGCGTCTCATTTCTTCTTTTCGGCGATGTGGATACGGATGCGGACCGAACTACCGTCTGCATACTGGCGTGTTCCCAGAACAAGCGGGAGGTTTAGCTTTTTCGGAAGGTCCTTCAGATTGACCATGTCGCTGATTCCAGGCATCTCACCAAAGCCCGCAGCCATACCGAGGAGCGAGTCGAGCGTCGATTCCATGTCGAAATACCCGGTGCTCATGTCTCCGCCAGGCAATCCTTCGAGGGCGGACTTCACGACGGGAAGCGAGAACAAATGATCGTCCCCGCCCTTGGCCAGGCGGGTGAGCGTTTTTTCCAGGAGCGTCTGAGGCCCCATGCTGAGGAAGAACCAATCATCCGTGAAGACGTAGCCCATTGGCGCGCCCTTCATGTTGTGGATCGTGAGGCCTTTGTATTCACGCTTATCAAACATCGCTCCATCAGGCGCGGTCTTGTTAATGATGGTGTTGACCGCAAGTTCCAGCGCTTTTCGGTTCTTAAGTTTCAGACCGAGGATCGTCGGCTCGACATCCATCTCTTCGTCATTTCTTGCCGCTGATTCCGGGAGCGTCTCGTTTGCGCTTACGATATCCGGGGCAAGGTTGCCGAGGATGTCCTTGCGAATGTCCACACCGAGTTCCTTTTTCATTTCGTCGAGTTGCGTTCCGATCATGTCGCCCATTGCAGGAACGGCTTCTTTCACAAGACCTTCAATGACAGTCAGCATTTTCCCGAAATCCAAGCCGCCGTAGCTTCCGCTCGCCGCATCCGGAGGAATGAACGTCGGCACTGTTCCGGCGCTCATTGCGGTGGTGAGCTTCATCAGGCCGGGGTCGCCGTGATAGGTCACACCGAACTCTAGATCCGAACGGTTCTTCGTCAGGTCGAGGGTCATGTAGACGAAGTCCATCTTATCCAGCCCCAAAGCACGCACTATGCTGAGCCCCTGCCCGGCGGCTGCTCCACCTTGATTCGCGACCCCGTTCATTACGGACTTCACGACCGACCCGAGGTCGAAGAAGGAAACCAAGTCACTGTCTTTGGATGACTTCGCGAGAGCCGCAAAACGTGGCGAATCCGCCAGCGACTTGCCGCCTTTTTTGACCCGGTCCACCGCCGCACGAATTCCGGCTTCGCTGAGACAAAGGACGATCGTCCCGTCGATGAGCGCGTATGATGGTGTCTCGATGAACGACTTCGCGCCCTTCTTGAGCTTCCATGTGTGCAGCTTGATGCCCGCGTAATCGTCGGTCGTTGCGTCGTATTCATCGGGGAAACTTGCGAGCTTGAAAGGTCGTGCCGCAGTCGCAGTGTTCGGAATCATCTCCTTGAAGATGCGGCCATAGGAACGGGCCATTTTATCCGCCATCGCTTCGTCACCGGAATAGGTCATTACCATCGTGGCATCGAGAATTCCCTTCAGCGCCGTCTCCGGCTCCCCTGCGGGTGCCCCACCCACGCCCATCATGAAAATCTTCGCGATGTCGATATTGACGCCGACTGCCGAAGGTCCGCTGAACATTTTCTGAATCTCATCCAACGACTTGCCCGTCTCGTCCTTGAAAATCTTATCAGTCTTTTCCTTGCTCTCCGCCTGTTTCGCCATGAGCGGCGCGAAGATTTTCTTCAGCTCGGAAGCGGCGATTGCCTTGCGGACCGGGTGATCTTCCAAATGTTCAAACAGGTTCGAGTCCTTGGAACTCGAAAAGATCGTCACGTCCTCTGGAAGGAGGGTTGTGAGATTGTCGATGGCGCGGGCCGGCAGCCAGGAGGCGGCAAGCACGATGAGTGTGCAGATGCGGTATTTCATAGTTGTTTACTTTGAGATTGGTTGCGTGATGCGGGGAGGACGATTGTAGCGAAAGCCCGAGTTTGGATTTGCCGGATCGAACGCGAAAGCCTCGCGATTGCGAAGGAACACTTTCAGCATCGCGGTCGGGATCGAAAAACCAAGACCTTCAGCCCCCGGCGCAACGATCTTCATATTGTTCACGCCCACGACTTCGCCCTTGAGGTTAAAGAGCGGACCGCCGGAGTTGCCGGGATTTATCTGCGTCGTGGTCTGGATGAAAATGTGTCCGTCTTCCACCCGATTCTTCAACGAGATGATGCCTTGGGAGACCGTGCGCTCCAGCCCGAGCGGCGCGCCGATCGCAAAGACTGGCTGGCCCTGGCGCAGTTCATCCGAGTCGCCCAGCGGCACGAATGGGAACTTGAGTTTATCGCCGCCCTCAATTTTCAGCAGCGCCAGATCCATCTCCGCATTCGATGCGACGATGCGGACGTTTTCCCACGTTTTCTTGTCCATCCCTTTACTGCTCTGACCAAAGACTGTGATGGTGATCTCGCTCTCGCCGGCGATGACATGGTCATTCGTCACAATGTATCCGTCTTCGTGGATGATGAATCCCGAGCCCAGTCCGCCGGAGGTTTTCACCAGCACCACGCGGTCGCCGATTCCATTCACGAGGTCCTTCACCGCCTGCGGACGGGCGGCAGGGTCCAGCCGGAAAAGATCATCGCCTTGCACGATGTTCGAGCGCGTGCCCGGAGCGTCTTTCGTCACGCGGGTGATTGCGTCGCGCGGAATGGTAAGCACGGTGAATCCCAGATCCACCACCACGCGCTCCACAGTATCGGCGAGGATCTCGCCGCGCACCGTGCCTCCCTGGCTGAGTTCCACGGTGGCGGGAGCGCCAATTGCGGTGGACGCGATTGTGAACACCGCAGCGGCGATACGAAGGCTTGCAAATTTCATGTGGGACAAGCGCGCATCATTTTCGACGCGGCGCAGTTTGAAAGATAATTATTTGGCCTTTTTTGCGACAGGCCCTTTTGGCAGCGGCGGCGATGGCGGAATTTTTGCGCGTCCGTTGACTTCGTCCCATGACAACTCGCGGCGCTCCGTCATGCCGCCGCTCGTGTGCCACAGTTCGTAAGCGAGCTTTGGCACAGGGCCGGTGGTATCCACTTCGAAAATACTCCACATCTTCCCCTCGTTGCACGAGAGCCATGCCTCCGGGCTCGGTGGAAATGTGGCATTGCCGCTTCCAAATGGGCCGCTCGTGACTTCGAGCCATCGCCCCTCCACTTGATAGCCTGCGGTAAAATGGCGATCACCGCTGAGGAAGACGACCCCTTCCATATTGCTCAAGAAATCCAGCAGCGCCCGGCGCTCCGCCGGGTAGCTCGCCCACGAATCGAGAGGGCCGCCGGATTCGATGACGCTGCCGCCCGCGATAAACTTGACCTTCGCCTTGCTCGCCGCGATCTCGCGCTTCAGCCACGCGAGTTGCTTCTCGCCCAGCATTGTCTTGTCTCCGGTCTTCTCCGCCCTATCCGGCGAGCGGTAGTAGCGCACATCGAGCATGAAAAAATCCACATCGCCCCGCGTGAACTTAAAGTAACACCCCGGATTTTCCGCCTCGCCAAAAGCCGGATTTGCCCACACTTCGCGAAACGCACGCAGCGAGTTTTCTTTTCCGGGCTGCGTTCCATCCGAATCGTTCACACCGTAGTCATGGTCGTCCCACACTCCGACGCACGGCACTTGAGCGGTCAAAGCACGAAAACCCGTGACCTCGCGATGATTGAGATAATTTGCCCGCTGCGTCGCGAGGTCCGATGAGTTGCCGTAGTGATTATCGCCGAGCTGGAGCACGACATCAAATTCCGGTCGCGCAGCCATGTCCGCCCAAGAGGCCGCTGCCATGTAGCCGCGATAACCCGAGCACGAGACAAAGGCGACCCGCGTCTTCCCCGCAGTGCCCGGCGCAGGCGGTGTCCGGAATGATGCGGGCGGGCGCACCGTCGCGACTTCGTCGTCGAGCAAAACACTATAGTAGTAACGCCCCCCAGGCTCCAAATCAGGAATCTCCACCGTTCCGGCAAACGCGTTGTCCGCCGTGAGCGGAGGTCCGGAAATCACCCGCGCCTTTGCCATGTCCGACCGAACACTCACACGAAGCGTCACTTTCGCCGCATTACTCGCCTTCACCCACACAAGCGCACGGTCATGGGCGAGGTGGCCAATCATCGGACCGGCCCGTAGAAAAAGCGGTCCTTCCACCGGCTCATCAGGCGAAAGCGGCGGGAGCCCTTTATCATCGCCCGGGTGCGTAGTATTGACGGCAGCGATTCCGCTCGTGGCGAACGGAATGAGCGTGGCTGTGAGGAAATGACGGCGGCTGAGATTCATCGCGCGCAACCTGCGGGAGAACCACCCCATCACGCAAGCCGGTAGAATATCTAAAAAGAGCGATTGCCAGCCCCGCCCGCACACTACACCTTCCTCACTCGAAACGCAGGGGAGCCAGCCGGCTGAGAGTGGTACTGAAAAGCACCTTACCCTTCGAACCTGAATGCGGGTAATGCCGCCGCAGGGAGCGGAGATTTCTCGGACGGCTGTGTGCTTTTGCTGCACACTTTTTTACACACCATGATTGCCGATCCAAAAACATCCTTCGAACCAAACAGCAGCGAACAACTCCCAGCCAGCAGACGCGTTTACGTGGAGGGCACATTGCCCGGCGTGCGTGTGCCGATGCGGGAAATCGTGCTTTCGCCGACAAAGGCGTTCAACGGCAAGATCGAGGAGAACGAACCCGTCCGCGTGTATGATTGCAGCGGTCCGTGGGGCGATCCGGATTTCACCGGCACGTCCGATGAAGGTCTTCCCGCGCTGCGTGCTCCGTGGATTTCGGGACGCAAGGATGTCGCGGAATACGACGGTCGCGAAGTGCTGCCGCAGGACAACGGCTACCTTTCCGGCAAGCACGCCGAATACGCCAGCAAGGCCGAGCGCAACCGGCTCGTGGAGTTCCCCGGGTTGCACGGTCAGCGGCGAAAGCCGCTCCGCGCGAGCGCCGGTCATCCGGTCACGCAGCTTTGGTATGCGCGGCAGGGAATCGTCACGCCGGAGATGGAGTTCATCGCCATTCGCGAGAACATGCGGCTGGCAAAAATCGCGGACTATTCGCAGGACAACGTCCGCACCGACCTCGACAAGCAGCACGCCGGTTCCGCGCAGATTCAGAGCGAATACACGCCTTCAATTTTCCGCCGTTTTCCGCAGCGCATCCCAAAATCCATCACACCCGAGTTTGTCCGCGATGAAGTCGCCGCCGGACGCGCCATCATCCCGGCAAATATCAATCACCCCGAGATCGAGCCGATGATTATCGGCCGCAACTTCCTCGTGAAAATCAACGCCAACATCGGCAACAGCGCCGTTGCTTCATCCATCGAGGAGGAAGTGGAGAAGATGCGCTGGGCGACCAAGTGGGGCGCGGACACCGTGATGGACCTCTCGACCGGCAAAAACATCCACGCAACGCGCGAGTGGATTTTGCGCAACTCGCCCGTGCCCATCGGCACCGTGCCGATTTATCAGGCGCTGGAAAAAG
>JAYUSJ010000151.1:0-5863 GCA_043755735.1 Verrucomicrobiaceae bacterium
GGGGACACGCCCTCCGGCGGCTCCGACTCCGCCGCCGGTGCCGGGGGAAACGCCGGCAGAGGAGAAGAAGCGGAATCAAGGGCAGCAGGCGTTTGTGGAGTTGGCGGCGCATTTGGAGAGTTTCATCGGGGTATGCACGACGACGCCGGGGTTTTCGCCTCCGGCGACGGCGATTACGCTGGGGACGTTGAGCGCGCATTTGTCGGGCTTTAAGAGTCTGAACGGGGGGATTTCGACGCTGGAGCAGCAGATCTCGGTGGCGCGGAAAGATAGGTTTGATGCGTATTTTGAGGGGGAGGATTGTTTGCAGGAGAAGTTTTAGTCGGTGAAGAAGGCGGTGAAAGGGCAGTACGGTCTGAAGAGCTCGGAGTGGGAGACGGCAAACGCGATTGGGTGGTAGGGGTTTCGGCCGTGGGCCGGAGCGGGGGCGGTGTGCGCGTTTACAGCTTGGCGGTTTGTTATGACAACTATCTGCGGGGCGGGGTGGCCGATGTTTGCGCGTTCGGCGGGCGGGTGCAGGATGGGGCACATGAGAGGCAGTGATTTCGTCTTCACATTGATGTTCGGTCGGGAGCCTTCGCGGGGCCAAAGAACGGGGCTCGCGGGGGATCTACTTTGCGGGAACGTGACTCTCGAACTCCGCCAAAACTAACCGCCATGCTTTTTCAACAACACGAAGCCGCTTTTCGCCGCGCTGCCGCGCAGCTTTCACGTCGGGATTTTTTGAATCGGCTGGGGGCGGGGATGGGGTCGATCGGGCTGGCTTCTTTAATGGGGCAGAATGCGGCGATGGGGGAGGCGGTTTCGGCGTCGCCGCTGGGGGTGAAGGCTCCGCATTTTGCGCCGAAGGCGAAACGGGTGATCCAGCTTTTCATGCCGGGCGGGCCATCGCAGGTGGATACGTTCGATTATAAGCCATCGCTGGCGAAACACGCGGGGGAGCGGCCGGAATCGGTGAATCGCAAGACGCTGCGGAATACGAAGAACGGGCTGATGCCTTCGCCGTTCGCCTTTAAGCAATACGGGCAGACGGGGAAGCGGGTGAGCGATATCTTTCCTCACGTCGGCGGGTGCGCGGACGATATTAGTTTCATCCATTCGATGTACACGGACATCCCGGAGCACGCGGGGGCGATGATGATGATGAACGTCGGGGCGCTTCAGCCGAATCGCCCGAGCATGGGGTCGTGGCTGGTGTATGGACTGGGCACGGAGAATCAGGATTTGCCGGGTTTCATCGCGATGTCGCCGCGTGCGCAGCCGAGATGCACGCTGGCAAATTGGGGGAATGCGTTTCTCCCCGGCGCTTATGCGGGGAGCTATGTGAATATCGCGGAGATGAAGCCGGATGCGGTGATGCGCGATTTGAAAAATGCGCGTCTCTCGACGGTGGAGCAGCGCAGGCAGATGGATTTGCTGGCGAAGCTGAACCAGGAGCAGCTCGTCCGCGCGGAACGCGACCAGGGACTGGAGGCGGGAATCGCGGCGATGGAGATGGCGTTTCGGATGCAGTTCTCGGTGCCGGAGGTTTTCGACATCAGCAAGGAAACGCAGGCGACGCGGGACCTTTACGGGGACAGTGAATTCGGGAAGGGCTGTCTGCTTGCGCGCAGGCTCATCGAGCAGGGCGTGAGGGTGGTGCAGCTCTCGCATTCGATCGACGGATACGACATCGCGTGGGACACGGGGCACGACGATATTGTGGGCGGTCATGCAAAGCTCGCGAAGGCGTGCGATCAAGGAATCGCGGCGCTCATTCATGATCTGAAAGCGCGCGGTCTTTTCGATGATACGCTGATTGTGTGGGGCGGAGAGTTCGGACGCGCACCGACTTCGGAGGGAGCGAAGGGGCGCGACCACAATCACTACGGCTACACGAACTGGCTCGCAGGCGGCGGCGTGAAATCGGGGTTCAGCTTTGGTGCGACGGACGAGTTTGGCTGCACGGCGGTGGAGGATCGCGTCCACGTCCACGACTTGCATGCGACCATTTTGCACCTGATGGGGCTCGACCACGAGAAGCTGACGTATCGCTACTCGGGGCGTGACTATCGCCTGACGGATGTGTCTGGTAATGTCGTCCGCGGCATTATCGCCTGATCGTTTTTTCAACAACAATATGCACCTACCCATTACACACCTCATGAGCATCGCCGTCATCGCGACCGCCGCAGTTTCATCCGCAGCCGACGACGCGAAAACCCGCACCATCCACTCGCAGCCCAGCGCGATTCTTTCCACGAAGGAAGTCGAAGTCGCCGTGACAAAGCTCGGAGGCCACATGGCTCCGGTCACTTTCTTCCGCGACAGCGCGAAGCCCGTGCAGCCTTACCACATCAGCCCGTGGCAGGATGAGAAGCCAGTGAAAATGCCCGCGCCGGTGCTGGTCACGCTGCGCGGCGATTTCTTCTGCGTGCCCTTCGGCGGAAACTCCGATGCGGTAGGCGGCGAAAAGCATCCGCCACACGGCGAAATCGTCGGCGACCCGTGGAAGGTCGTGGGCACAAAGAAGGCGGGCGACGTGACCACGCTCACGATGGGCATCGATACAAAGGTCCGCAAAGGTCACGTGACGAAAGAGCTCTCGCTCGTGGATGGACAACACGTCGTCTATTCGCGGCACACGATCGAAGGATTCGCCGGACGTGCGCCGCTCGGTCATCACGCCACGCTCGCGATGCCGGAGAAGGAAGGAGCCGTGCGCATCGCGACGAGCGCGATTCGTTTTGGCATGACGTGCCCGTCGCTCTTCAGCGATCCGAAGAGTCGCGAATATCAAGCGCTGCTGCCCGGCGCGAAGTGGAACGATTTGGCGAAAGTTCCCGTTGCATGGAAAGACGCTCCCGACGCCGACCTCACAAAATTGCCCGGTCGCTACGGCTATGCGGACCTCGTGCAGCTCGTGAATGAACCCGTCGGCCCCGCGTGGACGACGGCCACATTTACCGAGGCCGGATACATGTGGTTTTCGCTGAAAGACCCCGCCGTTTTGAAGACGACCGTTTTCTGGATGGAGAATCACGGACGCCACGGACACCCGTGGAATGGCCGCAACAACTGCCTCGGCCTCGAAGACGTGACCGCCTTTTTCGCAGACGGCCTGAGTGCCTCCATAAAAGACAACGTGCTCACGAAAGAAGGCGTGGACACTGCGCTGGAACTGAGCGCCGACAAGCCGACGAGCGTGAATTACATCCAAGGCGTCGTGAAGGTGCCCGAGGGATTCGACGTGGTGAAGTCCGTGGAGTTCAAGCCCGGCGAAGTCGTCTTCACATCCGCCAGCGGGAAGACCGCGACGGCTGCTGTGCGGCATGAATTCATCAAAACCGGGAAGCTGTGACCGCTATGCTCGCGAGTGACGCAAAAACGCACGAAGGCCACAGCCGGGCTAAAGCGACGGAAAGACGTTATGGAGCGGCGCGCATCCTGCCGCCGCCTGCACACGCGAAGCGCAAACTTTTTGTGCGCGCTGTTTTCGTGTTCGGCAGTCAAACATCGATTGGCGCTTCGCGTGAACAGGCGGCGGCAGGATGCGCGCCGCTCCATGACGCAAACTCAGATTCTTCCACGGATTCAAAACACTCCACATCTCACTCCTTATGAAACAGCAACTTATCACACTCATCGCCATCACGCTCGCATTCCTGACCGGGTGCGACAAGAAAGCAGACTCCGCCGCCAACCCTGGCAAAGCCTCGAAAGGCACCATCGGCGTCTCATTGCTCACGCTCGATAATCCATTCTTCAAAGTCATCGGCGACAACATCGCGGCGGAAGGCAAAAAGCACGGCTACGACACGATCGTCGTGAGCGGAGACAAGGACGTGGCGAAGCAGAGCAATCAGGTGAAGGACTTCATCGTGAAGAAAGTCGCCGCCATCGTGCTCAGCCCGTGCGATTCGAAAGGCATCGTGACGGTGATCAAAGAAGCCAACGCTGCAGGTATCCCGGTTTTCACCGTGGACATCCCGTGCAACGAACCGGGCGTGAAAATCGCCACGCAAATCTCCACCGATAATCTCGGCGGCGGGCGCGAGGCGGGCAAAGCGATGATCGAAGCACTCGGCGAAGCGGGCGGGAAAATCGCGGTGCTTGGCTTTAACCAAGTCGAGTCGTGCATTCTCCGCGTGAAAGGTTTCCGCGAAGTCATCGACGCGCACAACGCCTCGGGTCGTGCGAAAATCGAGATCGTCGCAGAACTGGAGAGCGGCGGCGCGAAAGACATCGGCTTCAAGGCGGCGGAGGACGCGCTGCAAGCAAACGCAGACATCCGCGGTATCTTCGCAATCAACGACCCCGCCGCACTCGGTGCCCGCGCAGCGCTGGAAAAAGCAGGCAAGACGAGCGTGATGATCATCGGTTTCGACGGACAGCCCGAAGGCAAACAGGCGATCAAAGAAGGGAAGATTTACGCCGACCCGATTCAGTTCCCGGAGAAGATGGGAATCGAAATGGTGAACGCGCTCATCAAGCATTCCAAAGGCGAGACGCTGCCGCCGCAGATGCTCATTCCCACAAGCCTCTACCGCAAGGCGGACGCGGAGAAAGACCCGTCGCTCAAGTAATATGGCGGACTTTCTTCACGAGCTTTTGGGCTCAATGTCGCAAGGCGCAGCGGGCAATCCGACCGTTGCGATGATCGAAGCCGCCTTTGCACATCACGGTCTGCATTGGCGCTACATCAACATGGAAGTGACGCCCGAAGACCTCGGTGCCGCCGTGCGCGGGGCGAAGGCGATGGGCTTTCGCGGCTTCAATTGCAGCCTGCCGCACAAGGTCACCGTGATATCGCACCTCGACGGACTCGGCGAGTCCGCGGCAGTCATGGGTGCGGTTAATTGCGTCGTCCGGCGCGGCGACAAACTCATTGGCGAAAACACGGACGGCAAAGGCTTCCTCAAATCATTGCAGACAGCGATCGACCCGCGCGGAAAGTCCGTCGTGCTGTTCGGGGCAGGCGGCGCAGCGCGGGCCATCGCCGTTGAACTCGGGCTCGCGGGCACCAAGCGAATCACCATCGTCAATCGCTCCGAAGCGCGCGGTGCGGAACTTGTCGGACTGCTGCGCGACAAGCTCAAGCTCGATGCCGACCTCGTCGTCTGGAACGGAGACTACTCCGTGCCCGCCGGCACCGATGTAGTCATCAACGGCACCTCCATCGGCCTCTACGCGCCGGAAGCCCGCCTCGCGCTCGATCTAAACTCGCTCAAACCCGGCATGGTCACGGCGGACGTAGTCTTCAGCCCCGTCCGCACCCGATTCCTCGACGACTCCGCAGCTCGCGGCTGCACGGCCATCGACGGCCTCGGCATGCTCGTGAATCAAGGCATCGTCGGCGTGCAATTCTGGACGGGCATCAATCCCGATGCAGCGGTGATGCGGGCGGCTTTGGAGAAGGCGATGGGAGTATGACCGCGAAAGTAGTCAGCGACTTTAGTCGTCGCGACAATCCAAGCAGAGGAAGCGTTGAAGTTTACGAGCAACGACTTTCTGCGAAGCGTTCCCTTTCTCTCATTGCGAAGCCCCGCCGACTAAAGTCGCTCCTGAGTAACACATTTCAAAATATTGAAGAGAAGGGTGAAGCGTCGCTGCGAAAAAGACTGTCGCGGGGTAGCACCTGCGCCCTCGCAGGTTGCGTCTGCGTCGCCCTCGACGCAGCGGTTCGCCGTGGCGGTTCATGGTATTCCCACCTTACGGAAACATGTGCCCGTTTTCGACTAGCCGTGTTTCGGCGATGGCGCCGAAACCAACCTGCGAGGGCGCAGGTGCTAGTGTGCCCGGCATGGGCTTGAACTAATGAACATGAAAAGATGACATCGGAGCTGATGAGAGCAACCGTAGCTGAACCGCAAGGCGGCGTCCG
>JAYUSJ010000152.1:0-19775 GCA_043755735.1 Verrucomicrobiaceae bacterium
TCATCGAAAACGCGGGCTGCGACGGCATTTACCTCGACGACATTTCGTTCGACCGCACCGTGATGAAACGCGCCCGCAAAATCCTCGACCAATACGCCACGCGCGGCGGCCTCATCGACCTCCACTCGTGGAACGAAATGAACGACATGGCCGGCTTTGCCAGCAACGCCCTCATCTTCATGGATTCCCTCCCGTATGTGGACCGCATGTGGTTCGGCGAAGGCCACCACTACAACGTCTCCGCCGAGCAAATGCTCGTCGGCATCAGCGGCATCCCCTACGGCCTCATGGGCGAAATGCTCGAAGGCGGCGGCAACCCGTGGCTCGGTCTCCCGTTTGGAATGACGGGCCGACTCGGCTGGGGCGGCTCCCCGCAGCCCGTGTGGAAATTGTGGGACGACTTCGGCGTTCACGACAGCCAGTTCATCGGCTGGTGGGACACCGCGAACCCCGTGAAAACCGAGTCGCCCGACTGCCGCGCCACCATTTGGAAAAAGAACGGCAAAACCCTCATCGCCGTCGGCAACTACAGCGGCAAAGGCGTCCGCACCAAACTCGTTATCGACTGGAAAGCCCTCGGCCTCGACCCAGCGCAATGCGCCCTCTACGCCCCGCCGATGGACAACTTCCAGCCCGAGCTCCTGTTTGCACCCGACGCCGCCATCGGCATCGCAGCGTGGCGCGGATTCGCATTCGTCCTCGACGCCACCCCGCGCAACGTCGCCAAACCCGTCTCCGCCCTCACGCTCGATAAAACGAAAATCGTCTTCGAAGACACCTTCCTCCCCGCCGCAAAAGACGGCTGGAAAAACGTAGCCTCCAAGCGCATCGAAATCATCGCGCCCGACAAAGAAGGCCTCGTCATCCTCGCCCCCGCCAACGTCCACGCATGGACCGAGCGCCCGCTCCCCGACGGCACAAAAACCGTCGCCGCCCAAATCCGCCAGGACGCCGGCGACGAAGGAAACAGTTGGGGCCCCGGCATCGCCCTCGTCTGGCCCGACGGCAAATTCCTCAAAGCCAACCGCCGCAAAGACGGCCGCTTCGGAATCAGCGCCAACGGCGGCGAAAAACTCACCGGCCTCTGCGACATCGACGCTCCCGTCACCGTCGCCTTCGTCCTCGAAAAAGAAACCATCCGCATCGTAGCCACCGGTCAAGGCACCTACGAACAAGACATCGAACTAGCCCGCATCCCCCGCAAAGACTACCCCGGCCAACCCACCACCGTCCGCCTCGGCAAAATCCCCAACAACGGCAAACCCGAAGACCACGCCGAAGCCGGGCAGATGGGCTGGAGCAGGGTTGATTGGGTGCGGGTGTATGGGGAGTGACGAATGAAGAATCGGCTGCTACGCTTTTTCCGTTATGCCGCTCCGTCCATGTCCCGATTGTAAAACCGACGTTTCCACTAACGCATGGGCCTGTCCACAATGCGGGCGCAGATTTGTTCCCATGTTACCATTGGCGGTGGTGTGTGGATTTTTCGGGATTATCATCTCCATACTCGGCGTGCTTATGTTCCGCCCTCTACATGATCTGGGTGTCAGCCCGTTCGGGCACTTGGCCCAGGACGACGAGCTGCTCCGCTCACTCCATCGTATGCGCTATATTGCCTACGCAGCGGTGATTAGCGGGATCGCCCTCATGGTCGGCGCGGTGATTGCGTGGAAGCGTTACAAACGCTGAGCCGGTTTGATTGGGTGCGAGTGTATCGGGAGTGACGGATGACGAAACGGCTGCTACGCTTTCCCCGCGATGCCACTCCGACCATGCCCAGATTGTAAAACCGACGTTTCCACCAGCGCATGGGCTTGCCCGAAGTGCGGGCACCGATTCGTTCCCGTCAAGGTGTTGCCCGCCGTGTTCGGTATCTTCGGGATATTGATATCGGCCCAGGGCGTGATGTTACTCCAAATCGGTTCGGATTTTGGAGTTCCATCGTTTGGCGCGGTGGAAAGAAATAAGTTTACCGCCATGTTCATTGATTCGCGTACACTCGCTTATTGGGTAATCGCTTTCGGAATCATCCTCACCATCGGAGCGTTCATCGCATGGCGGCGTGGCAAATAGTGATGGGCTTTAGCCTCTTCGACTGCGTGCGGGGATATCCGGAGTGACGAAGTCCCTCCTCACGTGATCGTCGCTTGCACCGGCGGGCTGGCGGGGGCGTCGCCGCCTTCGTTGTAGGAGATTGCCGAGAATTCCCAGTTGCCGGGGGCTAGACCGGTGAATGTTTTCTCCAGTCCTTCGGCGGTGCCGAGGGAGTGCGCCTCGTCGTCCACGCCGATGCGTTTGCCCATGATTCGGGTGCCTGTCATGCGCGTGGCGTAGGGCCATGAGAAGTGCGCTTTTCCTCCGCCCTGCGGCACGGCGGTGAGCGAGGTGATGGACTCCGGCGCGGTCGGATGTGCCGGGATGTTCAGGCCGAATGCCTCGTAGCGCGAATCATCGTCGGCGATGAGCTGGCCGAGTTCTTCGATGAGCCCGCGCACCCGTTTGCGCAGGGTTTTCACTGCGGCGGCTTCGGCGGCTTTCGCATCCGTCACGGCTTGTTCGCCGGTGTTTTCGGCCTGACGCGCATTGCTCAGAGCGGTGTGTGCTGCGGTGCAAATCGCGGCGGTTGCCTCCATATCCACGCTCTCTGCGGATGGATTTGCGACGAAGTAGGCCTTCAGGGCGTTCAGCAGCGTGAAACGCGCATCCTGCGCATCCGGGATCGCGGTGGACTGGTTGGGAAATCCCGCCTGTCCCCACTGCGCAGTGTATCGCGGACCGAATAATTTCACGAGGCGGAGGCGGCAATTGCGCAGCACCTCCGTCCCGGCCACGTCCGCCGCCTGGCGGGCATCGACCAGGTCTTCGAGCGCATTTCGTGCGCCCCCCAGTGCGAGCTTTGCCGCCACAGTCCCGGCGATGGCGGCGCGAAGCACGGCTTCGGTGTTTTGTTTGATGCCGATGGGCCCTTCGTGAAGGTTAGCGCCATCGGCGAGGTCCTCCGCGAGTGCGCAGAGGAGGTCGTCGTCTTCGGGTGTTGGATTGCTGGCCATAGTTTTGCGGTTTATTGGTTTTTTACTTTGTGGAAGGGGGACGAAAACGGGCGGCGTCGGAGAATCCCACGAGCCGCTGTCCCACGAACCTTCATCCCAGTTTGGCGGCGACATAAGGTGGATGCAGGTGGTGGAAAGCAGTGCGCGCCCCGCCGATGGAACGGGCGGGAAAGAGGCTCCTCATTATGGTACCCATAATGGTTGGCAGTGATGGGAGACTCCGGTGGTCGCCAACCAGCATGGTTGGCGGTGAGGGGAGACTCCAGTGGTCGCCAACCAGCATGGTTGGCGGTGAGGGGAGACTCCGGTGGTCGCCAACCAGCATGGTTGCAGCACCCGGAAGCTGAGTTTCCCTGAAATCGGAGTCGTTCCTTTTCATGAGTCCCACCATACCCCCGCGCGGCGAATCTGGCACGGTCGTTATACCGACGGGTGCTGTGGCTTGGTCGATGCTTTCGCCTCTGCCTTCGCCACTTCCAGTCGAGCCCGACGCGCCAGATCATCAAAGGGCACCCCCAGCGCAAACGCGATGCGCGTGCCCCAGTCCAGCTCCGGCCCGCCGCCCTTGCCCGCCTCCACATCGCTCACCGAAGACCGCCCCACACCCGCCGCCCGCGCCAGTTCAGTCTGCGACCGCCCCTGCCGCAACCGTTCCGCCCGCAACACGCGCCCAAACGCCGCGCACACCGGGCAAACCAAATCGGGCGGCGGCACCGGCATCGCCTTGCCGGGCTTGCACACGCGCTTCTTTTTGCAGTCGGCCTTCATACACCATCGAGCCTCCCATTATAAAAGCCTCCCCAAGCGCCGCCCCAAGGCGCGCTGACTGTTCATAAGAAGGAGCAGATTCATGCCGCAAAAAATAATCCCCGCCCCGAATTTGGCAAGCGGGAGAGCGGTGAAAAATGCGTGAGAAATCGTACAAGGGGCTTCGTCCATTTGCGGCCAACTTCCGGTCTGGCCACGTCTAGTTTGAACGCCAGATGCCGCCCCTGTGTCAAATTGGGCTGAATCCTCAATGCAACTTTCCCGGCGTTTCAAAACATATTGCTCCCGACACAGGTCGCGTCTCCTTGTAGTTCTGCTGCTCGTGGTTTCGGCGACGTATTTCGGGATTCGCGTCATCTCAGGAGGAAGCCGCGCCGACGATGGGATTTGGCGATGGCCGGATCTCGATTTGGGAAAACGCAGTTTTGAAATTGATTTTCCACCAGTTGAAATCCCGATTGAGACACCGGCGCTGGTGCCAAACGAAAACCTCCGTATATCAACGGGAACGATCACCCTTTCCGAAAGCATCAACGAAAATGCCCCAGAGGAGAACAATACGAGCGACGGAAGTAAGCAAAACGAGGCGACCCTTTCTCCTAGCCATCAAGAACAAATAGCAACCGTCGATATTCAGAGCCTGCTCACTGCATTCACGCCGACGGATGCTCCGGAATCCACACGGAAAGCGATTCGCGAGAAAATCATGCAGGCTGTAAAACATTACGCGGAAACCGGCCGCTATCTGCTGATTTTGGATCGTTCGGGCCAATCATTGAACGGAGTGAATGTCGTCCAAGTTGCAGGCGGGGTCACGGACCTCACGGAAGAAATCCGCAAAGAGATCCAACGCGCGCCTTAATGCTGCATTCCTGCGAGTAAGCGTCGATTGATCGGCGCTTGGCTCCGTAAGCCCACTGTGAAGCCGGGCAGATGGGCTGGAGCCGGTTTGATTGAATACTCCACGTCACAGACCAAAAGCTTCCGGCCGATCGAGAGCAGGTCGGAGAAACGCGCTTGCGAAAGTAGTCCGCGACTTTAGTCGGCACGATGTGGAGCGGACGGGACGTGCTCGCTTCGCAGAAAGCCGCCGTGCGTGGAGTTCGACGCTTCCTCGGCTTGCCGAGGCACTCCGACTAAAGTCGCGGACTACTTTCGCAAGCGCCGTACGGTAAGCCTCCCGCACTTTAACTGAGGGCCGTTTTATCGGGTGCGGGGTGTCTGAGTGACGAATGACGAAAAGGCTGCTACTCTCTTCCCCCAATGCCACTCCGACCATGCCCAGATTGCAAAACCGACGTTTCCACCAGCGCATGGGCTTGCCCGAAATGCGGGCACCGATTTGTTCCCGTCAATGCGCTCCTTGTGGTAGTGGGGATTAGTGGGGCTGCTATGTCGGTTTTAGGGGTGATTTTACTCCGAGGCTTTACTGAACTTGGAGCGGAATTCTTGGGTGGGTCGTTCGTCGGATTCAGACTCCAAGCCTATGCGGCGATTGTTCTCGGAATTGCTTCGGCAGGCGGAGCGTTCATCGCGTGGCGGCGTGGCAAATAGTGATGGGGCTGGAGCCTCTTCGACTGGGTGCGAATCTACCGCGACTGACAAAATATCCTTTCGCTCGAACAGAGAAACGCCCCGATCGAGACTCGAAACCTCGCGGTCGGTTCAAGAAACGGTGCGGTCTGCTCCATGAACTTCCTCTGCGACAGACTCAAAGTTCCTGTTTCTGGTGAGGATCGATGTGGCGTAGGGCCGTTGCGCGAAGTGGACAACTGCCGGGCTTCCGCTAAATGATAGTGCATGTCTCGCCGCCAACGTTCTGCTTCCGCACGCCCGTCTTCACGCCTATGGCTGAAGATTGTCGGCGCGCTTTCCGTCTTGCTGATTGCGGGAATTGTGACGGCGTTTGTCGGGTTTAAAACATGGGCAATGAACCATCTTCGCTCGCCGGAATTCCGGAGGCAGGTGGAGGCTCGGGCGGGCCAGGATTTGCGCGGCCGCGTGGAGATTTTTCCGATTCGGTTTGAGGGCGGGCAGTTCTACTCCGACGGGCTGTCGGCGCTGGGCGGGCCGGATGCGGGATTTCATTCTGTGAAGATCGAGAATGTGCGCGGGGATTTCCGTCTTCCTTCGCTGTGGCAGCTCATTGTGGGAGAGCACAAAGGCTTTGTGGACAATGTAGAGGTGCAGCGATTCGATGCGGACTTTGACGATTTGCGGACGGAGATGATCGTCCCGCCGAAGGAGAAGCACAGGCATTCGGAGGTCCTTAACATCGCGGTGCGTGATGCGCGCTTGAAATGGCGGAGCGGCGGGCTCGTGAATCTCGCGGTGAAAGTGACGCCGCGGGACAAAGGCTGGATGTTCGAGGGAAGCGGCGGGCGCATCAATCAACTCGGGCTGCCTTCGATCGATGTGTCGAGCATCCGGGCGATGTATAACGAGCCCACTTTCTATCTACAGGAACTTGTCGCGCGGCAGGATGGTGGAGAAATTGTCGCCTCGGGCGAGATGCGGCCGCAGGACAAGGCAGACATGCAGTTCGTGGTGAAGAGCGTGAACGTCACGCCGTTTCTGCCCGACGATTGGAGGGCGCGGTTGCATGGACGGCTCGCCGGCGATGTGCGCGCGATTTTTTCCACACGCGACGGAGATAGTTCGCCCGCGCAGATTTCGGGAAAGCTGCGGCTGGAAGGCGGGCATATCGAGGCGCTGCCGGTGCTCGCGAAGCTCGCGGAGTTTACTAAGACGGAGCAGTTCCGGCGGATGCGGCTGGACGAATTAAGCGGGGATTTTTCCACGCAGCCGCGGGGAATCTCGGTGTCGAAGTTTGTTCTCGAGTCGAAGCAACTGCTGGTCGTACGTGGTGCGTTCACCATCATCGATGAACAGGTGGAAGGATCGTTCGATATTGGAATCACGCCCGGCCCGTTGCAGTGGTTGCCGGGTTCGCAGGAGAAGGTGTTTACGGTCAACCGCGATGGCTACGCGTGGACGACCCTGCGTGTCACGGGGCCTACTTCGGCGGTGAAGGAAGACCTCACGTCGCGCCTCGTCGCGGCTGCGGAATCGGCGGCGATCCAAAAGGTCACCGATACTGCGAAGGGAGTTCTCGAGAACGGCGTGAAAGGCGGCGTGGATACCGCTGTGGATGCGGCGAAGAAAGGCGTCGGTGGCGCTTTCGATCTGCTGTTCGGAAAATAGACGGCGGATTACTGCTGGTTCATTCCGCGCCGGAGGACAAAGGGTTCGCTCTTTGCGATGGCCGCAACAAGGGTGGAGAATTTCCATTGGTTCTTCCCGAGCGAATCGACAATCCGATTCACGGTGCGATCATCGTAGCTCTCCAGTCCCCGGCCGAGGGCGTAAATCAGCATCTTCTCCGCGACGCAGCGGCCAAACTTTTCGCGCTGATCCTTCAGCATGGTCTTCAAGTCGGCGAGGCTGTGCAGTTCGAGGCCTGCGACTTTGCCGCCGATCTCCAGCGGCTTGCCTTGCTCGTCTTTTTCCCGCCAGCGCCCCACGCCGTCGAAGTTCTCAAGCGCAAATCCCATGGTATCCATTTTCAAGTGGCAGTTGGCGCATTTCGGGTCGGCGCGGTGCTGCAACATCTTTTCGCGGAAGGTGCCGGAGAGTTCCTTGCGGGAGTTGTCCTCGATGCTCGGGACATTGGGCGGAGGCGGCGGTGGAGGCTCGCCGAGGATTTGTTCGAGGATCCATTTCCCGCGTTTCACCGGCGAGGTGCGGGTGGGATTCGACGTGACAGTGAGGATGCTGCCCTGCGTGAGAAGGCCTCCGCGCGGAGTGCCGGCGAGCGACACGCGCTTGAAGTTTTCGCCGTCGTAGCCGTTGGGCGGATAGATTCCGTAGGCCTCTCCAAGTCTGCGGTCGAGGTAGGTGAAGTCGCCGTCGATCATGTCGAGGATGCTGCGATCTTCGCGCGCGATTTCGCCGAGGAAGAGGCGCGTCTCTTCGAGCATCGATTTCCGCAAGCTGGGCTTCCATTTGCGGAAGACCTGCTCGTCCGCCTGATGTGTCGCGAGTCGGCGCAGTTGCAGCCACTGCATCCCGAAGTTCTCGACGAGCGCCTCGGCTCGCGTGTCTTTGAGCATCCGATGAATCTGTGCGTCGAGGTTTGCCGTCAACTTCCGCTCGTTCGCGAGGCGCATCAATTCCTCGTCGGGCATGGTGGACCAAAGGAAGTAGCTCAGCCGCGTGGCGAGGTGGAATTCGTTGAGCGGATGCGCATCCGGGCTCTCCGGTTGGTCGTCCGGCTCCATTCGGAAAATGAACTTCGGCGAAGACAGAACAGCGATGACCGCCTCGCGAATCGCGATGGGAAATCTCGCACCGCGTGCGAGTGCGGATTCGGCGATTGCGGCGACACGTTCGATTTCGTCCTTTTGCACCGGACGGCGCCACGCTCGGGACATGAAGAACGTCATGATCTCGCGAATCTGCTCCGGCGGGGTTTTGCTCGTGACCCCATTCATCCATCGTCGCATAAACGGCGTGGAAAAATCCGTCGTTTCCTCGCTTTCCAAAAACTCGATATAAACAGTCGGAGGCGGATTTGCGGCTTCATCCTTCACGAGCGCAATGGCGATGCGCTCCACGCCTTTAATGTAGGGGAGTTTCACTTCCAGCATTTGCGCGTCTTTTTCCGAACGTGCCGTGACTTCGACTTCCCGCAGGATTCGGAATTTTGCGACTTGCTGCACCTTGTCGATCTCCAGCGCGCCGGCACGGCTGGTATCGGGATTCTCCATTCTTTCCCCGGCTACGATCATCGCGATTCGCACAGGCCGCCCCGATGGCGATTCGGCGTAGGCGCGGGTGCGGAATACGTATTCGATTCCTTCCTTCGGCTTGAACGGAGTGTTCACCGGTCCCGTGCCTACATGGTCCTTGCCGGGAGTCATCATCCGGAATTGACCGCGCATCGGCGTCGATGCGGACCCAGGCTCGGTGTAGCGACCGGACATGTGGCGCTTTTGCCGCGCAGGCAGTTCGGAAGGGATTGCTCCACTCGCGACGGCCGAGGCGGCGTCGAGATAGCGTTCCATCAGCACCGGGGAAACGGACAGCACATCCGCAATGTTGTCGAACCCGTGCCCGACGTCGTCGCTTGGGAAGTCTGCGGCGGGTTGGAAATCAAAGCCCGTCAAGTCGCGGATGGTATTGTTGTATTCTTCACGATTCAGCCTGCGCAGAGTCACGCGGCCTGGGTCGGGTTTTGCGGTTCGATCAGACTCCGCAAATACGGCCCTCGCGCTTTCGAGGAAAATGCGGCGCTCGTCGTCCTTGGGCTGCGGTTCGTCGTCGGGCGGCATTTCGTGCTGCTCCACCGCATTGAGAATAGTCTTCCACTTCTTCCGGTCTTTCAGGAGCGATGCTCCATCGCGAAAAAGGTGCAGCGCGATGTCGCCTTTCTGCTTTTTCTGTCCGTGGCAGGATGTGCAGTTCTTCTCCAAAAACTTGACGACTGCTGTTTCAAACGGCTGCGGCGCGGCTCCGGCCGCTGCAACCCAGACTAGAAAAAATAACGCACCAAAGACTCTCATAGATGGCCGTGACAACCATCGCGGGCGCGGAAGCTTTGGTCGCTCGGCGGAACTCATACCATCTCGCAGAGAAGACCAGACCGAAGAGGAGGTGACTACGAAGCTCGCGAAGGCCGCGAAGGAGAGGGCTTCATTTCCGTGTCGTCTTCGCGTTCTTCGCGACCTTCGTAGTCAATTTGTTTTTGGAAGACGGTATCAGGCTACGAAAATTTCCGCGACACTGTCTGCGAGCATTTTTCCGCGAGGGGTGAGGCGGAGCGCGGCACCGTGGCTTTCGAGCAGTCCGAGTGATTCAAACTTCGCGATGTCCTCCCCCCATGGCGCGAGTTCGGTGCGCGGAATTCCTTCGCTCATGCGGATGCGGAACGCGGCGATCTCGCCGATGCGCTGGGCATCCGTGAGTTCCTCGCGAAATTCCGCAGTGCGCTCTCCTGCCAGCGATCGACGGGTGTATTCGGCGGTGTCGCGGACCGCTTCCCAGCGGTGAAGCCCTACGGTGGAGAATGCGCTGGGGCCAAATCCAAGGTAATCCGCGCCGAGCCAGTAGGCGCGGTTGTGCCGGGATTCGCGGCCAGGTCTTGCGTGGTTGCTGATCTCGTATTGCGAGAATCCGGCGGCGGAGAGGGCTTCCATCGTGTGCTCGAAAAGCTGCGCGTCGTGCTCGATGTCCTGCACAAATGCGCCGCCGGTGAGTTTGCGAAAATACTCGGTGTCTTCCTCGTAGGTGAGGCAGTAAGTGGAGATGTGGTCGGGAGCGAGCGCGACCGTTTTCGCGACGGTGGCATGCCATTGTGCGGCAGTCTGTCCGGGGACGGAAAACATCAAATCGAGATTCACCGCGGGGATTCCCGCTTCGCGCAGAGTTGCGTAGGTTTTCTCGGCAGCGGCGGCTGTGTGGACGCGGCCGAGTGTTTTCAAAAGGGCGTCGTCCCACGACTGGACGCCGAGGCTCACACGGGTGACGCCGTGTTCGCGGAGCAGGCGCGCTTTTGACGGGCGGACGGTCGCCGGGTTTGCCTCCAGCGACAGCTCTTCCACATCGGAAAAATCAATCAGTTTTCGCAACCCGCCGAGAAGCATATCGAGCTGCTCCTCAAGCAGCGCGCTCGGCGTGCCGCCGCCAAAATAGATTGTGCGCGGCCGGATGTCGTATTCATCGCAAGCGCGTCGGACATCCGCGAGCAGGGCTTCGACGAATGCGGTATTTTTGTTCTTCGCGCCGGTCTCAACGTAGAAGCTACAGTAGGGGCAAAGCTTCGGACAAAACGGGATGTGAAAGTACAGGTGGCGGATGCTTCCCGGCATCGCGGCGCGTTATTTCACGCGCTTGATGACGGCCTGCTCCAGACGGTCCACGTAGGCGTCGAGGCTCGGCTCCAAAGCGCGGATTTTTTTGAAGAGCGCGCGGTTGTATTCGAGCGAGGCTTCCTTCGCTTCGTTGGCGTCGATGGCGGAGTCGGCCTTTGTTTTCAAAGCGAGAACCTTCTCGTCTGCAAGCGCGAGCGCTTTGACGGCCTGATACTTCCCGGCTTCGTCAAGGTTGCTCAGGTCCGGCTTGTTTGCCGGGGGTGTTTTTGCAGTCGTGTTTTTTCCTTTTCCCTTGGTTGTCGCCGGCTTGGGTGTTTCAATTGGCTTTTCAGGCTCGTCGGTCTTTGGATTGGGCGCGGGTTTCGGAGGCTCTGTTTCCGTAGGTGGCACCACCGGTGTCTCTGCGGGCGCGGCGGGATTTTCCGCCTCGACGGGCTTTGCCGGCTTCAGCGGCTTTGCGATGACTGCGGGTTCGGGCGTTTCGTCAACGCGGGGTGCCGGTGCCTTGGCCTTAGGCTTTGTGATTTTTGCCTTCGGCTTCACCGCCGGGGCTGGTGTCGGAGTGGGCGTGGGAGTCGGCTTCGCCTTCGCATTTTCCGGACGCCCGAAGATTCGCTCCATGAGGCCCGGCCGCGGAGTGGGCGCTGGCGCGAAGAGTTCGGATTTCTTTTCTTCGGGTTTCTTGATGACGCGCGCGGGTCGCACTTCCTGTGCGGAGAGCGGGAGCGTGGCGATAGTGGATAGAATAAGAAGCAGCTTACGCATGGCAGAGATTGGCAACACGCTGGAATCTGTGTTCAAAGTAGGTTTCTGTCGAGTCTCATGAACGAAACAACCGAGACCGCCACCGGCCTGCGCTGCTGGGTGGAGGTCAATATCAGCGCGCTACATCACAATGCGAACGTCCTCAGTTCGCGAACTTCGGCTGGCCTCATGGCAGTGGTCAAGGCGAACGCTTACGGCCACGGCACGGCTCTTATCACGGCAGCCCTCGATGGAAAGGTGGCGATGTTCGGAGTGGCAAATCTTCGTGAGGCACGGGAGGTCCGGACCGTGTCGAAAACGACGCCTGTTTTTGTTCTCGGGACCGTTCTTCCTTGCGAGCGCGAAGCCATCGTGCGCGAGGGTTTTATTCCCGTAGTATCGAGCGGTGAGGAAGCGTCGGCGCTTTCGGCTTTCGGGACGGTGCGACTTCACCTCGCCATCGACACCGGCATGGGTCGGATGGGTGTGTGGAAAGACGATGCGCTCGCAACGGCACAGGCGATTTTGCAAACTCCAGGCGTCGAACTGGCCGGAGTCTGCTCCCATCTTTCGTGCGCCGATAGCGATGCGGAGTTTACCCTCGCGCAGTTGGAATCGTTCGAGTTGATCGCTGCAAGGATCGCAGAGCTTTCGCCGGTTCCGCTTTTGTTGCACGTCGAGAATAGTGCAGCGACGCTCGCCTTCCCGACCCATGCCGCGGGAATCGTCCGCTGCGGCCTGGCGCTTTACGGCATCTCGCCCACCGCGGAATTTCAGCAGCTTTTCCGTCCGGTGCTTGTCTGGAAGACGCGAGTCCTTCTCGTCCGCGAAATGGAAGCGGGCAGGGGAATCAGCTACGGGCGCACCTACGTCACCGCGCAAAAAATGCGTATCGCCACGCTCGCGGTCGGCTACGCGGATGGCTACCCGCGTGCGCTATCGGGAAGCGGTGCGGCGGTCATGATTAAAGGCGTAGGTTGCCCGGTGGTGGGACGCGTGACCATGGATCAAATCATGGTCGATGTCTCTGAAGTGGCTGACGTCATTCCGGGAGATGAAGCAGTGTTGCTCGGCGACGAGATTCACGCCAACGAACTTGCGCAAAAAGCAGGGACGATTCCATGGGACATTTTCACCGGCATCGGTCAGCGAGTCGCAAGGATTGCGGTCTAGCGTGCATTGCCCACTTCTGATGACATGAGTTTTATGCACGAAAATGGTGCCACTGTAACATGCCCCGTTTCCGCAACCTTATGCCGACGGTTCGCCATCTCTACTAAGCTCTGCGCCGCCCGCTTTCTATCTGTGGCTCATCATCGCGGCGGGATTTTCGCTGGCTCGGGCGGCATCCAATCTCAGTCGCAAAGGGTCACGAGCGTTTCAATCGCGGCGACGTGCGCGGCGACTCTCCGTTCTAGTGCGAACTCGCTGGGCGTTTCAAACGTGATGCTGCGTCCACATTTTTTCAAATGCAGCCAGATGGCTTCGGGATGCCCGAGTTTCCGCAGCGCGCCCGGCGACAGCCGTGGACTAAGCAGCCCGTTTTTCACACGGCGGCCCTCGATGCGGCTTCGGGGGTCGCGCGGGATTTCCCGCTCCGCAGCGTCGAGCAAGAGCTGCCCCGCAGGACTCGTGGTGTGATGTTCGTAGAGATAGATGCCTTCGGCGTCGTAGTCTTCATGCAGCATCAGAGCCGACGAAAAGTGATATGGCTGTACGGCTTTTTGCACGGCTGCGATGGTCGGATGCTGGTCTTTGTGAAACAAGCGGTTCAAATCGTGGCCCTCCATATCCGAGCGTCGGTTGTTGGAAAGGCCCCACGGATTGGTGCAGGGAAAGATCAAAACCGGCAGCGTCGCGAGGGTTTTGCAACGGGCTTCCGCCCATGCAATCAGCCCTTCTGTGGCTCCCGGTTCATCGCCGTGGATGCCGGCGGACAAGTAAATGGCACCGCGGTATCCGAGGGCGGGCGATGCCAGGCAAAACACGGGATAGCCGTCTGCTTTCGCAATCGTACGGAGCGCGATTCCGGAAGCCTGCGAGACCGCGCGCCAGCGTTTGGCGAGTGTTCGATAATCGTGGCAGCTTTTTCCCATGGGACGGGCGTAGCGCGATTGCGAGGAATTGTCACCATCGACCCGCACAGCGCCCGCGACCCGGTAATAATACCATGTTCGGAAAACAAAATGACTACGACGGGCGCGAAGGACGCGAAGATGACACGGAAATGAAACCCTCTCCTTCGCGAGCTTCGTAGTCACCTCATCGTCAGTCTGATTGGCTTTGCGAGATGGCATAACAGCAAATCCATCGTCCGTCGGCGTTTGTAACGGTGGGTTCATTTGAGCGCCGGACTTTCGAGGCGCATACTGACGGCGACTCGTATGAAAACTACCACCAGACATTACGCATTCACCCTCGTCGAACTCCTCACCGTCATGGCCATCATCGGCATTTTGATGGGGCTCATATTAACGGGCGTCCAGTCCGCCATCAACTCGTCGCGCCGCGCGTCGGCCAGCGCGTCGGTTCACAACATCGCCCACGCAATCCGGGCTTACTCGCTCGACTACGGGAAATATCCCGCAGTCGCCGCACCCACGGGAACGGAAGACAGCCGGATGATCGTTGTCGGTGAATCCGCCGGCCTCGCCACCGAGAGCAACGCCGGACTCTTCAATACACTCCGCGGGATTCCCGTGGGCGTGAATGATGACCACAAGCTCAACCCTCGCAGGCAGACCTACTTCACCGGGCCGACCGCAAAGAGCAGCAAGCCTCCGCGCAGTGGATTTGCCGACGGAACAATTTTTCCGCCGCAACTCACGGGCTGTTTTATCGACCCGTGGGGCGGGCAGTACTGCGTCGTGATGGATGCCGACGGCGACGACACGATCGACCTTGGGAGCATCTACGCGGACCTCAGCGGACCGGGGAATATCGTCCGTCAGAATCCCTGCGTCTTTTCCCTCGCGGCTGACGGAATCCGCGGTGCGCGCGGCTACGAGGGACTATCGCAAAAGCCGAACAGCAACACTCCGGCGGATGATCTGTTCTCGTGGCGTTAGCGTAGAAGCTGAGCCACGGCATCCGCGTCCTCGGGCGTATCCACGCCGAGGCTGATGTGTTTGACCTCCACGACGCGGATCTTCACGCCATTTTCCAATGCGCGGAGTTGCTCCAAAGACTCCGCCATTTCGAGCAGCGTGGGCTTCCACTTCACGAACTGAAACAGCAGTTCCATCGAGTATCCGTAGATGCCTTGGTGGCGGAAAAAGCGGAGTCCTTTCGTTTCGTTGCGCACGTAGGGCAGGGGAGAGCGGCTGAAGTAGAGCGCGTCTCCTGCGCGATCCATGACGACTTTCACGGCATTGGGATTTTGCACATCGTCGCCGGGTTCAAAGACGCTGGCGGAAGTGATCATTTTCACGGAAGCATCGTTGGTGAGTCCGCGTGCGAGCTTTGCGACGGTGCCGGGATCAACGAGCGGTTCGTCGCCCTGAACGTTGATGACATGCGTGAAGCCCTTCAGCTTTTTCTTCGCGACTTCGGCGACTCGGTCAGTGCCGGAGCGGCAACCCTCCGACGTGAGAACACACTCCGCGCCAAAGCTGGCGCACGCTTCCATGATGCGCTCATCCTCGGTTGCCACGATGACGCGCTCGATCCCTTTCGCGCGGCTGGCGCGTTCCCAGACGTGCTGGATCATCGGTTTTCCCGCGAGGGGAAAAAGCGGCTTTCCGGGAAAGCGGGTGGAAGCGTAGCGAGCGGGAATGACGACGGCGATTTTAGCGGACATGGGTCTGGCGTAAGATGAACGAGGCAGCTTCTGCAAGGTCTTTGGCGACAAATACCGCGCCCTCGGACGAAGCCTTTGCCCCGATGCCCGTCTGGACGAGGATCGACTGCGCGCCTGCGGAGACGCCGGCCTGCACATCGCCGTCGCGGTCACCGACCATCCACGACTTCGCGAGATCGATATCGAGATGCGCCGCTGCCTCGAGCAGCATGCCGGGATTCGGCTTGCGATGATTGGACGGCGCGTCTGCGTGGTCGGGGCAAAAATAAGTGGCGTCGATCAAGCCGGGCCCGAGCAGTTCTTCCACTCGTGCGGCGACTTCGTGATACTGCGCCTCCGTGAAATAGCCCCGCCCGATTCCGCTCTGATTGGTGACAATCACCAGCCGATAACCCGCCGCCTTCAAGCGCCCCAGCGTCTCGGCGACTCCCGGATAAATCTCCACGCCCGCAGGATCAGAAAGATAGCCCGCATCGTGCATGAGAGTGCCATCGCGATCGAGAAAGACCGCAGGCGTCGGAGATTGAGAAAGATTTGCCATGTCTGCGAACGATGGAACGCGGAACGGCACGGAATGAAAAGCGCGGAGAACTTGGGCCGCTCGAATTCGGGCATGATTCGGGCGAAGCGTAGCGTTCCGTCCGGTGCTTAAAACTCGACCTTCTTCGGCTTTTCGCCGAGCAGCGCGCGCAGGGCGAAAGCAGGAAGCGAAACGCCTGCGAGCCAGTAGGCGAATGCGGTGAACTGGTGTTTCTTTGAGCAGCGGTAGCAGGCTAGGAGATTCGAGAGCGCGAGGCTCTGGTATTTGTTTCCGGGCTCATCGGGGCGGCCGAGTTTGCGGTTCAAAAAAGCGCGGGGGATGCTGCGGACGGTGCGGTCGTAGAGCTCGCGGGCGAAGGCGAGGTCGCCGGTCGGGACGAGCAGATCGTCGGTATAGACGCGGGTGATATCGACGGCGGTGAGGAGCGGCTGGTTCCAGCTTTTAAACTGTTCCTCAAACTCAAACAGCGGCTCAGGCACCCACCATGAACGTTCCTTCGCGAGGATGCGCAGGAGCACTACGACGTGTGGATAGAGCGATGCGCAGAACTCGCCTTGGTCGTGGGCGAGGTAGGGTTCGCGGCGGACGATGAAATTGCCGAGAAATGTGAGATGGAATAATCCGAGCACGCGAGTGAGTTCGCTGCCGTTTGCGAACCATCGTTCGACTTTGCGGGCGTCCCAATTGCCGTCCATCGGCTGATCGGGCAGTGTGGGGAAAAGCGCGACGACAGGTCGCTCGGCGGTGGCTCGTGTGAGTGTGGCGCAGACGCCGCCGGCGAGCGCGTCATCGTCTCCCTGGAAGAGAAGATACTCGCCGGATGCCATCCGGGATACGGTCTGGAGATTGCGCGAAAAGCCGACGTTCTCCGACTGGCGGAATTTCTTTACGACGATGCCCGGTGGTTGAAATGCCGCGATGACGTTTGGGGTTTCGTCGGGGGATGCGTTGTCGCTGATGCAGACTTCGACTTTGTCCGACCATCCGCCAGCGGCGAGCACGCTGGCGATGCGGTCGAGCGTGGGTTTGAGTTGCTCGGCGCGGCGGAAGGTGGGGATGCAAATCGAGACGAGGGGCGTCATTCCTCGAAGGAAAAAGGAATGGTGTCCGCCGGGTCGTAAAGCAGATCGGAGTAAGCGGAAAGGAGCATGGGCGGCTCATCTTCGCGCTGCTCGGCACGGAATGCGTGGGCGATTCCGGCGGGCATGTGGACCGTCATCGGGGCGTCTGTTGTCAGCGAGAGTTCGGCGCGCTCGTTCGTGACAGGGTCGGCGATGAGCAATGTTGCGCGGCCTTGCAGGAGCGTGAACCACTCTTGCGCGCGGGGATGGTAATGCCCGCCTCGAATCTTTCCGGGCAGCGCCATCACGACGTAAAACTCGCCAGTCGCGGCGGGGAGTCCGTCTTCGTGTCCGTTGATGCACTTGAGCAGCCAGCCGCGGGCGTCGCCACGGTGCTGCCTCGGATAGAGTCGGATTCGATCGAGCAGTTTCATGCGAGCATCCGATCCAGGCCGGTCGCGAGCGGAGTGCTCGGCTTCCAGTTGAGGGTCTCGGTGATGAGCGCGATGTTCGCCGTGTAGTTCATCATCTCGTCGCTGCGGTAAGGCCGCGCGCCGAACCGCAAATCGGGAGTGAGGCCGATTCGCCGCAGTGCGTCGCCCACCGCTTCGATAAAGTCGCGGAGTGTGATGAACTCGCCGGACGCGACATTCAGCGTGCGCAGCGTTCCATCTTCGGGAGGTTGCACGAGCGTCCGCCAGAATGCTTCGGCGATATCGACGACATCGGTGTAGTCCCGGATTTGCTGGCCGAGCGTGAGATCGATGGGCTCGCCGGCGCGCGTCTTGGCGATGATGTAAGGTGCGAGCCGGCCTGCGGGTTCGCCCGGGCCGTAGATGCTGTAAGGACGCAGAATCGTAATGGGCAATCGCGCCGAGTAGTAGGAAGCAATCGCCGTTGCTGCGGCCTTGCTGGCTCCGTAGGCGGAGTTTGGAAGGAGCGGATCGCTTTCGCGGCGTGCGCGGTCCATCGGTGCGTATTCAAACCCGGAGCCTGCGGAGACTACGGCTGGTGGCGACGTCAATTTCGAAGCGGGTTCGAGAACATTTGCGAGCCCGAGCGAATTGATGCGGCAGAGGTGGCTCACGTCGGTCTCGCCGTATGCGACGCCTGCCGCCGCGAGATGGATGATGCCCGTCGGGGCGACATCGGCGACGACTTCCGCGACGCGCGCGGTGTCGGTGATTTCGCCTTGATAAAACGCGACGTCCCCCTCGGTTTTAACGCGGTCAAATGCGTGAATCTCCGCGCCGAGCTTTTGCCCGAACGCGATGATGTGCCTGCCGATAAAACCGGATGCTCCTGTGATGAGGACGCGTCCACCTTTCCATGCGAGAGTTGGTGTGTTCATAGTCCGGTCCCCCACGCGATTCCTTGAGTGCAAGCGGAGCGCTCAAACTCAGCGATTTGATTGAGCGTCAGCGCCCGAAGGTCGGGCTCGCCGGCGGCATGCTGTCGGTACCAGTGCGCGGTCTGTTTGATGGCTTCGTCAAACGCCCACGTAGGACGCCAGTTTAAAAGCTCGGTGGCTTTATCAATCGCGAGTCGGAGCCTTCCTGCTTCCTTGCCCGCAAAGATTGGTCCGCTTTGCTCCCAGGACCCGGGCCAGTGTTTCAGGATTTCATCGACCAGCGCTCGCACGCTGCGGAAGTCGTGTGTGGCCGGGCCAAAGTTGAACGGCGAGATGAGCGGGGAATCCTTAGGCTCACTCGCGATGCGGGCTGCGAGGCAAAGGTAGCCGCTGAGGCAATCGAGAACATGCTGCCAAGGGCGAACCGCGTCGGGGTTTCGCACGGAGACGGTCTGCCCCGCTGCGAGCGCGCGCGTGCAATCAGGAACGATGCGGTTTTCCGCGAAGTCGCCGCCGCCGATGACGTTGCCGGCTCGTGCCGTGACCACGCGTCCGAGGGCGTCGTTTTTCAAAAAGAACGAGCGGCTCCATGATTGTGCGACCAGTTCGGTCGCGGCTTTGCTCATCGAATAAACATCGTGTCCGCCGAGCGGATCGTTCTCGCGGTAGCCGAAATCCCACTCGCGGTTTTCGTAGCATTTGTCGCTCGTCACCACGACGACATCGCAACCGAGTTCGAGCTGACGGACTGCATCCAGCAGGTGAGCGGTGCCGATCGCATTGGTCGAAAACGTCGCCACCGGTTCGCGATAAGAAGTCTGCACGAGGGCCTGGGCGGCGAGGTGGAAAATGAGTTGCGGGCGGCATTCGGCGATCGCTGCGTGGAGCCCGGTGAAATCGCGGATGTCTTGGAAATGCTCGCGGGCAAATGTGCCGCCGCCAGCGAGGGAATAAAGTCCCGGTCCCGGTTCCGGCGGCAGCGCGAGGCCGTGGACTTCCGCGCCGAGGCGCGAGAGCCAGAGCGACAGCCATGCGCCTTTGAAGCCGGTGTGGCCGGTGACAAGAATGCGCTTGCCGCGAAAGTGATCTGCAAAAGGTGATTGATTCATTACCAGACTTTCCATGGGGCTTCGTTCGTATCCCACATGCGGTTGAGGATTTCAAACTCGCGGTAGTTATCCATGCACTGCCAGAATCCCGGATGTTGGAAGGCGTGCAACTGTCCCTCCTCCGCGAGACGGGTGAGCGGTTCTTTTTCCAGCACGCAATCGTCGCCGTCGATATACTCGGCGATGCGTTTATTGAGGACGAAATAGCCGCCGTTTACAAACTCATCCTTGCTCTGCGGCTTTTCCTGAAACCTGCGGACGCGCGTGCCTTCGATGCCGAGGTGGCCGAAGCGATTCTCCGGCAGGATCGCGGTGAGCGTGGCGAGGCCGCCGTGAGACTTGTGGAATTCGATGCTCGCGTTGATGTCGGAGTCGCTCAGTCCGTCGCCGTAGGTGAGGAGGAAATCCTCATCTCGAATGTAGGGCATCACGCGTGCGAGCCGTCCGCCGGTCATTGTTTTCAGGCCGGTCTCCACGAGC
>JAYUSJ010000153.1:0-5830 GCA_043755735.1 Verrucomicrobiaceae bacterium
GATGGTGAGTTTCGCGCGCCCGGTGCGGCCAATGAGGTCATCGGCGCGAATCTCGACTTCTTGGTCAGCTCCGACGTGTTCGCCGGTCGCTGCGCGGAACGCGTCGATTTTCCAAAAGGCCGTGTCCATGAAGACGAGATGATCAAAGAGGATTGCGCCGCTGGGCTGGATTCGCAGTTTGAGTTCGATCATGTCGCTGCCTTTTTGGGACACCGCTTCTTCGGCGTTGACGACTTCGACGGTGTATTCGCCCGGCTCGACAAAGTCGGGTCGGGATGTGGGTTCGGATGAACGGTATGATGGCATAATTAGATTGTGGTTTTTTGTTGTTTGATGGGCTTCGCAGCGGCCTTGGGCTGCACGCGACGCAGGCTCACAGAGCCCGCCCCGCGCTGGATGAGGTCTTCGGGGAACGGCGCATCGGCGGGCATTTTATCAGCCCAGAGCTGGCGGAATTTCGCGGCGCTGAGATTGCCGTAAGCGCCGAGCACCGCACCGAATCCCAGTCGGTCGATGTAGCGACCGACGGCGTCTTGATAGACGAACTCTGCGCCCTTCCGGCTGGAGATCATCCAGCCCGAAATCTTCTCACCAGCGACGAGGCGCTGCTTCGCGACTTCCTCCGCACGTTCGCGGAAATCTTCGAGCACCGAGCAGGCGGTGAGGAACGCGCCGAGCTTTTCGTTGTCGGCGAGGAGTAGCTCGAAATTGAACGCGGGCTCCGCAGGCACGAGCGCCGCCGCTGCAAGCTGCAAGCGTGCCGGACACGTCTCCGCTTTCGCGCACCACGAACAGTATTCGCAAATGACGGGCTCCTTTCCGAAGTCGTGAAAGCGGGCGATGACATCGCTCACGAGCGCCTTGGCTTCGTCGTAAGTGAAGCGATGCGTGACGAGTTCGCGCTGATCGCAGAACAGCAAATGCGAAGTCCATTCGGTGCGGAAAGTCGCATCCATGAACCCGAGCGCGTAAGCGGCCATTTGCTCACGATAGTTGCGAACCTGCCCGCTTTTGAGATCGGCACTCATGCCGAGTTCCGGCAGCCACGCATCGGCGGTACCGGTGAGGCCGAGACACTCGATTTTGCAAAGCTCCTCGGCGGTAATGATTTCCGCCGTGCCCGCAATGGCGCGGAGTGTGTTCACGGCCCAATCAACGGCATCGAGTTCGTCCTTTTCGATGGCAGTTTCTTCGGACTTATCGCCGTGGACACGACGGCGAAATACGCCGTCCAGTTTTGTTCCGCGCTCAGCCGCTGGGCCGGCATCCGCGTTGGGTTCAAAGCACGCGCAGATGGCGAGCTTCGGGAGATTGGAAGGGCGCAGAATCATTTCGCACCTCCGTTCGCGTTAAGTTCCCCCACGGCCTTGAGGAAGTCCTGTGGCTTTGTGAGCACGCGCTGCGCGTAGTCCGGCGGAAGGTCGCGCCAAGTTTGGCCCGCTTTGATTTGCTGCCGCCCGAGCAGGAACGCAGTCACAGCATCCTCATTTCCAGCGAACAACTCGGCGAGCTTGTCGGTGAGCGTGGGCAGCGGTTGTGCGGGTGTGCTGGAAACAGCGGGCGCAGAAACGGTGCTGCCGCCGAATGCCGACGCAATGGCTGCAAACTCGAAGTTCAGCATCTCATTGAAGCCATGCCGGTTCTTCGCATCCCACGCCGCAGTGTGCGTCGTGTAGAGTTTGCGCTCCCGACCGCCGACGCCGCGCATCCGCCCGCTGTCGCTCTCCGCGACCTTCGTGAAGTAGTTCCCGAAGAGCAGCACATCGCACCACTCCTTCACCAGCGGCCCGACTTGTTTGCTGAGCTTCAGTTCGTAGCGGTCGTAAGCGCCCGCCGCGTCTGGTTGCTCAAATTTCACGATCCTCGTATGAGCGAGTAGCAGGACGTGCATTCCCCGGCGCAAGAGCGGTTCGAGCGACGCCAAGAACTTCGTGAATTCCTCGGCGAGCACGACGTAGCCTTTGCCATAGCCGAAATCCTCGATGCTCAGTTTGTTCGCCTGTTTACAGACGTGATCGACGAGCAGCTTTTCGAGCCAGTCCGCCGTATCAATGACCAGCGTCTTGAAGTCGTGCGCCTCAGTAGCCAGCGCAGCCACGGCCTTACTCACATCGTCCCAAGTTTTCGGCGCTGGCAGCCGCGCCACATCAAGGTGATGGGTGCCGCCCTCCGTATCGAGGAACACAGGGGCAGGAAACTGCGCCGCGAGTGTGGATTTGCCGATGCCTTCAGGTCCGAAGATAACGGCTTTCTGTGGTCGGGCGATCCGCCCGGTGAGGATTTGTAGTTTGCTCATAATGATGTGTGTTTGTTTTGCCCCGTAGGTTTGATGCGCCTCCGGCCCCGACAGGGCCGCGTTGCCGGAGGCGAAAACCTCCGGTGTTAATCAGTTCGCCCGACCGCCTTGACCTCGAACCGACGTAAGTCTTGCACGACCTGCGGCCACCAGAACCGCACCATGCGATTGCTTGCACGGACGAAGCTAATTTTCTTCCGCCGCCGTAACCATCGGACTTGAAATGACGTGATGCCGAGCCGTAATCCAAGCGCATCGGCGTCGAGCATCACGGGTTCGGGGTTGTTTGGTAAAATTGTTGGCAGCGTGTCCATTTACTGCCCCCCGCAGACATGTCTGAATTTTCGCTAGAAATTGCCGCCAAAAACATGCTCAACAGAGGGAAAATTCCGAAAGTTTCGCGCACACGCGCAATTCAGACATCAAGCGAATGTCTGAATTTTTCTCGCCCGGAGCCGGATTTTCGCCAATGCTACAAGTGTTCTCGTCTGCATTTCCTCGACTGCGTAAGTCGAAATAAAAATGAGTTGGCTGGAATACACTATGCCCAAGGTCAGAGCCGCCAAGTTTTCGCGTCCCAACGTCTTGAAGAAACTCAAGACGGAAAACCTGCTCGCCTTGCTCCAACCATATCGGAGGTATCTCGCGGAGCGCGGCTTCGAGTGGCCGCAGTCCGGGAAGGAAACGTTGAATGTGGACAAGCTCGCTCAAGTTCTCGCATTGCCGCATCTCACAACGCCGCCCGAGTTGGTGGACAGCCTAGAGCTCATCGATGTGCTCTCCGACGAGCAGCAATATTTCGACTTTGAGGGCGAGCACCAAGAGCTGGTCGTCAAACTGCAAGCGCCTCTGGATTCGCCCGGCGACATCGCACTAAAAATCCTGATGCACTCGCCGGAGATCGCGTGGCGCGCATTCGACAAACGGGCGGTGCGCGTGAAGCGCACACTCACTTCATTTCTCGCGGACGAAAGTAAACCGTTCCGCGAGCCAACGAAGGAGCGCATCAAGAAGCTCGAAGCGGAACTGGCGCAGTGGTTCGAGTCCACCAATCGTAGCGGCACCTGCCGAATCCACGCGTTGAGCGAGGATGGGAATCGTGCGCTCGTCATACGACACGGCGATCCCGTCGCGCGTGTGGGGACGCTCACGGAGAAAGGAGAGTCGAGTTCCGTGCTGTTTCGCCCGGAGCGATTGGATGTGGCTTTCTACAATCCGCAGAGCCGCGAGTGGCTCATCAGTGGAGGCAGCAGGCTGCTCAAGGAAAAATATCGAGAGAACCTCGGGTTGGTGCTTCACGGCTCGGTGAATGCACTCGTACCGTCGGATCGTTACACGCTCGAACCGCTACGAAAAGGATACGATTTGCTCGTGGAGTCCGGCATTGATGCCGTCCGCACTGCGACACTTAAAGAGGTCACATTACTGCTGCCTGACGGCGTACAGATGACACTAAAAAAGAGCAACGTTCTCGCGGAACTCATGCGCCAACTCGAACAACACCACGACGCGCTGGAGTTCGTTGAAGCTACATTCGCACTGCTTTTGAGCAATCAGCGGCGTTGGTTGCGTGTCGTCGTCTCCCCTACTCGCAACTCTGTCTCCGTGACCTCTTCCGGCAGCATCGTAGATGCGTGGCTTGAAGACCGTGGTTTCGTCACCAATGCAAACATCGAGGTTTTGGCAGGCACTTGATCGGCTCGGCACCGATGGCGTATCACAGCTCCATTGGCGCAGAGAACTCGACGCCGGATACGACTCCGCCAAGTCGTATCTCCGCCGACTGCCCGGCATCGCCGGCCATGTCCCCGATCCCGACGACCCGCGTGGAATCGTCACACTGACGATCCATCCTCACGAGGCGGAAGACTTCGTCGCCGTTTCGGAAGAAACGCCCGCGCACCGCACACCGCTGACGCTTTCCGCACAGGACGTGGCGCTGCTCGCGCCGGATTGGGAAGCCATCCGTCCGGCACTGGCGGAATTGCTCGGGTTCACACCGCTGGCCGCGACCGTGGCGCTCAGCGGAGTGATCCGACAGCTCGGCCTCTCGCAGCCGGAAATTGGCCGCACCGTGCCCGTCCTCCTCTATCTCCCGCACGGTACGTTCAGCGACCCGCACATCTTCCTTACCAGCCTGCACCAACTCCCCGAGTGCGTGCTCTACGTACCTACACGGCGGCATCTCATCGCCTCAGTTTTCGCCGTCGCTGAGGCACGCAAGTTCATCATTGAGGCCATCGCCGACCGCATCACTCAACAGCCCGACCCCGCGACGACAACACTCACAGTCGTCGCAACCAGCATCGCGTCCAACGCCCCGCGTGAACGACGAAAGAAAGGTGGACCAATCCTCGCCGCACAACCGGGCCGGACATGGGAGAAGCTCATCATTCGCCTCACTGAAAAGGGCACACTCCTCGCCCGCTACGGTAGTCACCCCGGCGAGTATCGCTTTGGCCGAAAGGTTGGCACGGATGGACAAGCAAAGTATCCCGTGCTATTCATGATGCTGTTCAAGATGTGCGTTGATGACCGTTGGGAACACCCACCCACCACGCACAAGACCTACGCCGCCACACAACGCAACTTCCAGCGCCTTCACGCTCTACTTCAAAATCTCATGCTTATTGAAGGGAGCCCTTTTTTGAAAACCGGCGGAGTTTGGGTGCCTAGATTCAAATTCGAGCCCGACCCTGAACTCGCCAAAGCCATTGACCTGCATCGACGGCAGAAAGCTAAGCAACCGGCAGCACCGTTCCATCGCATACGACAACGCAGCAAGGAGGAGGATGCGGAGCCAGAATGGTAGCTATGTGGGTTGGCAAACCGAGGGCAATGGAAACTCTAGCAACTCACGTCAATGAAAAGTGGGAGCCTGAAAAGCGAGTGACGTTCGAGTGACCAGAATTTCGCCATTACCCGCCATCACGCGCCAGCAACCGCCAGCATCTACACTGAGGCGAAATAGCTACAGAGGCATTCCACGCAACGCATGGTTAGGCGTTTCGTTCATTGCGGTTGAGACGTGGAGCGTAGATGAAAAATGCTGCGATGGCGACTGCGGTGATGCTGATGAATGCTGGACGCCAAGGCGCGATGGTCGGGAAAAGATGGATGGGCGACTCGGGACGAAGCCGGAGCACCTCGACCGCGGCGAACGCCAGTAAGCCGACTGGTAAGACGAAGGCGATGCGCGGACGACGAGAAAGAAGCCAAGCTAACGCGAACGCTGCGAGCAACGACACCGAGTAAGACGCGAGCAAGGAAGTGCTGAAGTGAAGGTCGTTCGATGCGTTGAGTGAACTGGTCTCGCTGAAATAGTCCTGCGCCCAGCGGAAGAAAGAGATAGCTCGCGCCAACGGAAAGGCCCAAAGCGCCGCGAACAGAAATGCGGCTGCAAGTCCGATGGCTTTCTTGGCTTTCATTCACACGGGACGCGAGAAACGCCTAACGACCCCAAGCTCAGCGACGGCGGAGGCTGGCGCGATGGCTGCGCGGGCGAAGGCGGCGGAGCAGCCAGCGTGACAGCCG
>JAYUSJ010000154.1:0-19662 GCA_043755735.1 Verrucomicrobiaceae bacterium
CCGTCCGGCGGGGCGGCGGTCCGCTCCCGCTTTTGCTCCCCAAAAAAGCCATTCCACTTTTGTTCCGTCTCCATTCCGGTTTTGTTCCGGCCCCGACAGTGGAAACTTCGCGAGAGGTTGGCGAGAAACGGTGAGCGACTTTCGGCACCAAGGCTGGTGAGTTTTCGAATCATAGCGGTTTCGGTTTGATGAGCAGCACGAGCACGACCGACAAAATCGCCGCGCTCGCAAACACGCTGAAAATTCCCGCGAGCGGCACGTTCTGATCGCGCAAAATACCGAAGCCCCAATCAGCAAGGCCGCCGCAACTGATGCTGACGAGGTTCATGATTCCGTAGCCGGTCGCGCGGAGTTCCGGGCGGGTGATCTGGCAGAGAATCGGCATGTTGTTCGTATCGAAAAATCCCCAGCCCAACCCGAACAGCATCAGGAACACGATGGCCACCCACAGCATCCCCGTCTGCGGCGCGAAGCCGACGCCGAACATTGCCGGCACGATCATCGCCATTCCGATGGCGCTCACATAAATCCGTCCGCGCTCCGTACGTTTCATCCAGCGGTCTGCGAGCCATCCTCCGATGATCGCGCCGACGATCGCCGCGGCCTGCCAGTAGAGCGTTGCCGAGACCCCGGCCTTGCCTTGGCCGATGTTAAACTCTGACTTCAAAATCGCGGGCATCCAATCGCGCACCACCCAGCCAGCCAGCGCCGGGAGCGTGAAATAGAGCACGAGCAAAATGAACGAGAGATTTGTCAGCAGCGCCTTTGCTGCGGCTGCGGGAGATGTCGTGTTTGCTACTGCATCCGCACCTTTCGGAGCATCGCGCAAAATAAGCACGAGCGGAATCGCGTAGAGGATTCCGACAATCCCACACGCATCAAATGCCCACCTCCATCCGAGCGATGGCGAGTCCGCGACGTAACCGCTGAACCCGCCGACGATCACGCCGCAGTAAATTCCCATTTGATGAATCCCGACCGCCCGCGATCGCGTCGAACCGGTGTGATAATCCGCAATCAGCGCCAACGCCGCCGGGATGTAAAAAGCCTCGCTCACGCCCATGAGCGTCCGCGCAGTGAGCAGTTCGGAGTACGATGTTACGTGCCCGGTCCACCAAGTCACCGCTGACCACGCGAACAAACTCCCGCCAATAATGTACCTCCGGCCAAAGCGGTCCGCGAGATACCCGCCGATGGGACTCAGAAACGCATAGACCCACTTGAATTGCCCGAGCATCCTCCCCCAATTCGCGTCGGAACCGATGTCGGTGATGTCGTGCATCACGGAAAACTTCATCGCCGCGAGCATCTGACGGTCGAGGTAGTTGAGCAGCGCCACCGGCGCGAGCAGTGCGACGATGAGCCATGCGGTGCGCATGGCTGGGGATTGAGGCGAGGTTTGGTTTTCGATCACAGTATTCTATTTTTTTACGCGGATACGTTGCCTCCCATTTGTTGGCGCAGAACCGGGAATTGCATCCACGCTCCACACCTCCGGCGACCGCACGCCGGGCCTCACCTCGCCGCTGGGAATGACCACCAGCCCGTTCCACTTCACCGTGGGAACTGTGGCTCGCGGTGCTTTCGCGAAGCCGTATTGGCTCCATGGAGACTCGCCGGTCGGCCCGAGCGGATTGAAAGCAAGCGTCGCCCCGCGAAACCCCGGATGCTTATCCACCGGCTGAAATCCTGCACGCGAGCCGTCATCGCCACCGAGAATCCAAAACAGCCCGCCGATCTCCGGCGCAGGCGATGGTGCTGCAGCTACCGCTGTCGGCATGTCGGGCAGCGCGGACCATCCCTTCTGCGGATCATAAACCCAAGCATCCCGGAGATATTCGCGGGTTACTTTGCCATCAGGTCCCGGTGCCAGCGCGACCCCGCCGAATACGTAAAACTTCCGCCAGTCCGCCGCTCCCGCCGCGAGGATGCGCGCCTTGCCGGGAAGCGGTGCAATTTCGGTCCACGCATTCTTACTGAGGCTGAGGACAAACGCGCGATTCGTTGCGGCTTGTTCTCCAGGAGCTTCCGCACCGCCGGCAATATAGACGTCATCACCCTTCAAAGCGCCCGCCATGTTTGCCAGCGGAACGGGAAGAGGCGCGAGCGGCTTGATCTTGAATCCATCGGGCTCCGTGGAGAGCAGAAACGTGTCGGCGTAATGACGATCCGCATCGCTTCCGCCGACGCACACCACGCCGCCGCGCGCAGTCACGCTCACCCCGTAGGCGAGCGGACGCGGGAGCTTTCCGACTTCGCGCCAATTGCCGTCGGGCTTGTCGAGCACCCACACGCGGTCGTGCCACACTTTCTTGCCGCCTTCCCATGGCATTTTGTCGGGGAAATTTGCGCCGCCCGCGACCACGAGCGAAGTGCCGCTCACGCCTGCAAACGGAGCAGCGACGCCGAGTGGATCGGGCAACAATCGGAGTTGTTTCCAGACGAGTGGATCGGCGGCAGTGGCAAACGCGGTCATGTAGAGAAATGTTGCGAGGCGAATCATGGTGCGACGTTGAGTAGAAACGTGCTCGCAGGCAACCCGGCGGAGTTCACGAGGTTGCCAGCGGAGAAGGGCTGCCATGCGTAGCGGACCTTGGTCGGCGTAGGGACGCTGGCGCTTGTGGCGGTGATGGTCGCGCCGACGATAGTCGCGGTGGCTGGGTAGAAAATGTTGTCAGCTCCCGCTAGCTCGAAAGTCGCGGGAGCGGCGGCGTTGCTCGTGGCGAGGGCGGGGCCGGTGTTGTTAAACGAAACGGTGACGGTGTTGCCGCTCCGCGTGGCGGTGGTCGGGAGCGGGCATGGGAGCGCGGCGGTGTCGCCGTACGTGTAGTGCTGCGCCCAGCGTGCGAGGCGTTTTCCTACGTCGCGTTTGTTGGTCGGGTGGACGTTCGACGAGTTGCCGATGTCGCTCGTCACGGCGAGGCCCATGTTTGGCAATTGCGCGGTGGCGCGGCGTTGGTAGTCGCGGAACTCGGGCCAGAAATCCGAGTCGTAGCTCGTTTCGCTGATGCTGCTGAGCTGGCAGACAAGGAACGGAAAATTGCCTTGTCCCCATTGCGCGCGCCAGTCGTTTACGAGCAGCGGGAATAGCGTCTCGTGCTGGTCCACGCGCCATTTTGGGTTTGTCACTCCGGGCTCGCCGATGTGCGAGAGCGCGTTGCTTTCGCCCTGATACCACAGCACGCCGCGAATCGCGAACGGCGCGAGCCGAGCAGGGCCGGCGCTCCATAAAAAGGCGGGCTTGAACGAATGGTTCGGTCCCATGTCGTCGCCGGGCGCGCTGCCGATGAGTGCGCCGAGTTGCACAGTGGCGCGGCCGTTGCACCACGGTTCGAGGTTTGTGTTGTTCGTCGTCCAGTCGGGTGCGGTGAGCGCGGTGGGGATAACGGCGCGCCGCATCCAAGCTTCCGCCGGGCTGCCGCCGACGCTCATGTTGATAAGGCCGACGGGCACATCGAGCGCGTTGCGGATTTCTTTTCCGAAGAAATAGCCGACTGCAGAAAACGGCGCGGCGCTCGCAGCGCTGCTCGCGGCCCATGCGCTCGCGCTGTAAAAGTCGGTCGGAGTTTGCCGCGCTACGACAGCGGCGGAGTAGGCGGTCGCGCCGACGCCCTGCCCCGCGTAGCGCATGTTGCGCAGCCGCACGTGCGGCAGCGCGGCGCTCGCCTGCTCGGTCGCCCAAGTCGCTTCCTGGTCGCTGCGAAACTCCATGTTCGACTGCCCCGCACACAGCCACACTTCGCCCACGAGCACATCGCTCACGGTGAGGCGCGGCTGCCCACCGGCGAGCACCTTCAGCTCGCGCGAAGTCTTGCTCGCGGACTGCGCGGGAAGCTCGACGAGCCAGCGTCCGTTCGCATCGGCGACGACACTCGCGGCTGCTCCGTTGAACGTCACGGTGACTTCGTGCCCGGCCGCGGCGGTTCCCCAAACGGGCAGTGCCATGTCGCGCTGAAGCACCATGCTGTTTGAAAAATTCGGGTCGAGTGCCACGGCGTCGCCACCGCTCGCAGGCAGCAGCAGCGCGGCTCCGGCGACGGCGGGCGTGATGATTCGGTAAAAGCGGGCGGCAGTATTCATGGGCACGGTGATGAGTTCGGAGCGCGAGTCTGGCCCGGCGGGCACGTCGTAGTATTTCAGCCACGAGCCGCCGCCAAGTTCGTCGCGATACTGCACGGTGTAGCTGCGGGCGGCAACGGCAGTGAACTCCAGAGCGAGCGTCGCGGCATCCGTCGTCGCGGAGGCAGTGAGTTTGAAAACCGAAAGGTTGTTGCGCGGATTCGTCCCCGCGTTGAACTCCGCGCCATTCGTCGCGCCGTCGCCATCGGCATCCGCGTTTGCGTCTGTGATGTTGTGCTGCGTTTCAAAATAATCCGGCATCCCGTCGCCATCGCTGTCCGCGATCGAGAGCGCGGTGCCGGGCGTCGGAGCCGCCGCCGCCCATGTCGCCGCGTCGTAGCCGATGGCCGGTGCGTCGGGGCGTTGCAGCGATGCGCCGCCGTTGCTCGGCTGAGTCGGCCACGCACCGCTCGTGCCGTAGCTGAACGACCAAACCGTGACTGCGCCTTGCAGCAGAGCGAGCGTCTCGCCGCTGTTGTCCAGCTTGCCGGTGTAGATGCCATTCGCCACCGCGCTTGGGAAACGCGCTGCGAGCTGCGGCTGATTCCGAGCGAGCAAAAAGAACGCGCCGGGTGCGAGCGACGTGCCGTTTGGAAATGTGAAGTTGATCCCGCTAAACGAAAGCCCGTCGAGGTCGAGCGTCACCAGCCCGGTATTTTGCAACTCCAGAAATTCAAACTCATCGCCATCCACCGCACCTGCGCCGGGCGGATTGTAGTAAAGCTCCGTGACGCGCAGCGTCTGCAAATCCTGCGGCGGATAAAACGTCGCGACCGTCGTGCCGCTCCACGCCGCGCCATTCAGCACGCGCGCGAAAACTGTCGTCGTCGCCGTGATGGGAACCGCGCCGGTGTAAGCCGTTCCCGCGATGCCGCCACCGACTGCGCGCGGGTTGGTGCCGTTCGTCGTGTAGTAAATCGTCCCGGCGGGCGCGGTCATCGTGAGCGAAAAACCCGCAGGCACCGCGCCGCCATTTTGAGCGAAGACAGCGGGCTGCGTGAACTGCGCGTCGAACGCTGTGCCACGGTCTTGCAGCCACGTTTTCAGCGTCGCCACATTGGTCGTCCAAGCACTTGCAGTCGTGCCGCTGCGAACCGCGACGGTGCTCGTGATTTCTGCAACCTGTGCATCCACAACGGCGTGCATGTTTGCCGTGGCGAACGCACCGCGCCGGATTTCCTGCCATTTATCGATATACGCCTGCACGAATTCCGGGTCGGTGATCAACCGTGCGTAGTGCATGCGGCTGTGCGCCCAATCGAGATTCAGCGTCGCGGTGGCGCCGCCGTTGCTTGTGTTGCGATTGTAGCTGCGGTCGAAGTCCCAAATCGTCGCCCATTTCATTTTCGCGACCGGCGTCTCGCGCTTGAGATACGCACTGAGCACGACAGCGTCCTGATTCTTCGCGAAGCTGTGCAGCAAAAGATGATGCGCCCAGTTCGGCACATCAATGAATGGCGCGTAGCCGTTCACCGGATGCGTGTAGCTCGCGCCGTAAAGCGCCGTGTCGAATGCACGAACGAACGTTTGAATCGGCCCGCGCTGCGCCGCCGTGATTTCCCAACCGCGCGGCGAGTCGAAGTTGAAAAACGAGTGGTAGAAATTCGGGATATCGTCGTTTGCCGGAAGCACGCCCGCGCCGCTCGCCGTGCCGTTCACGATGGCCTGAAAGCCGCGCGGATTGTCGTCCGGTGTCTGCACAGTGCCGTCCGGCCCGGCGGTGTGAAAGTGGCGCGGCGCGAGCGAGCCGAGCGCCGAGCCGACGGGAAGCGCATCCATGCGATCCACCGTGAGCATCCAGCCGCCGGCGGTTCCGTCGGCGTTCAGACGGTTGAAATTCACGCGACCATTTGCGCGCTTTGGTTTTTCCACGAGCAGATACAGGCCGCGGTGGTCGGACATCGTCACGTCGCCGCCCGCGGTATTGAGGAACACCTCGACGAAACGGAACCGCGGAGCGTCGAAGCCCGACTGACGCGCGAGTTCGTAGATGAGCGAATTATGAATGAGCGGCACGTCGAAGTTCGACGCTGAGTCCGGCGCGTAGAGCACCCAGTCGCTCTCCGGCGACATACCGAGCAGCGACTTCTCGCGCGGCTCTTCGTCGAGTTCCGTCCATGTTTCCAGCGCGTAGCTTTTGCGCGCGAAAGTGAAACTGCTGCTCCCGCGAATGCGCAATCCCGAGCGAGATGTGTCCACAACCGGCGAGGTCATCGCGGTGCCGCCCGCGGCTTCATCGAGAATGGTGAGCGAAGTCGGCTGAAGCGCCACTTCCACGACATCGCTCCCGTCGCCATTCGGCCCGCGCCCGCTCACACCGGGAGCCCCGCCCGCGCCGCCGTTGTGCAGAATCACGACGGGCAGCGGAGAGGTGAACGTGGCCACGTCGCTGCCAAGCCGCAGGTGCGACGAAGTGCTGCTCGCACCGTAGCGTTCGCCGGGAAAAATCATCGCCGCGCGAAGCTGCGTGTTCGCCGATAGTGCGAGCGGTGCGCTGTAGGCGGGCGAGTCGAACTGCGGACGTGCGCCGGTCGTCGTGTAGCGCAGCGTGCCGCCCGTCATGGTCGTGGAAATACCCACCGTGCGCGAACCGCTGAACGTCCCGCCCGCAACGTCGAACGCCGGCTCGGGCCGCACATTGGTGATGCCATCCGCGTTCAACGCACCGGGCGAGGGAAGCAGGAACAACTTCGTCCCCGGCGTCGAGTGAACTGTGCGCCCGTAGCTCACATCGGAATACTGCGTGCCGTAGTTGAACGAAGAAACGACCGCGCCTCCAGCGCCGGTGAGCGCGAGATAGCCGCCTCCATTTCCGATGCGGAAATTTGTGTGCAACTCCGCGCCTGCGACGGCGCGATTTTTCTCCGAAGCGAAGACGGTGAGGAAACCACCGGGCGCGATACTCACTGCGGGAAGCGGCCATTTCTCAGGCACGAGCGCGTCGTCCGTGAGGAAAAGCCCGGTCGTGCTGCGTGTGGCGGTTGTCGGATTGTGCAGCTCAATCCAGTCGTTCTGCTCGCCGTCCACATCCACAAGCCCGCGGTCGTTTTCCGCGAGGAATTCGCTGATGACCAAGCTCGCGCCGCCGCGCACTTCGAGCGCCGCCGTGCGTGTCTCCGCTGTGCCGGAAACGTTCGTCGCTCGCAGCCAGTAATCGCCCGCATCCGCCGCCGACACGCTGGAAATCGTGAGCGTCGCCGATGTCGCGCCGGCGACAGGAGCGGCGTCTTTGTACCATTGATACGTGATGCCAGTGCCGCTGAATGCACCCGTGAGCGACACGCTGCTCCCCGCCACGACCGACTGCGGCGTGGGTTGCGTCGTGACAACCGGTGCGGGCGGCGGCGGCGGGTCGTTGATGAGAAACTCCACCGCATTCCAATACCCATCGCCGCGTCCTCCGCTGCTGCCTGTGCCCCATTGCACGCCGTTGAAATTCGTGCCCGTGCCCGCGTAGCCCGTCGCCTTCACCACGCCATCCACGTAGTAGTCCGCCAGCGAAGTGCCGGAATTGTAGCGAAGCTCGTGGACGTGCTGCTGCGTCGAGTCCACGCCCGCAAGCGTCACCGTCGGCCCGCCGACAAGCGTGGTCACGATCTCGCCCGCCGCATTGAGGTCGAAAAAAAGAATCCACCGCTTCGCCGTGCCGCCTGTGGAGTTGTTGCCGTAGATCAATACCGTGGAGTTTGCTCCGCCGTTCGACGCCACCGGGTCCGCCACGCGAAGGCGAGTCGTCAGTTTCCACCCATACGCCGCCGCATCCGTGTGCTGCTGTGTCGTGAGCGCACGCGTCCAAGTAATGAACTGCGACCCCGCCGTGGAATTATCGAGCATCCGCCAAGCATTGAAGCCCGTCGCTCCATCCGGCGAAACCGCCGTGCTAGCAAAATTCCCAACATCCGTAGTTGGCACGCCCGCCGTCCAAGGCAGCGCCGCGCTCGCCGGCGAAGGAGCCACCGCCGGATTCCCCGCCACGCCCGCGTCGAACAACGCCGCCGACTGCACAGCAGCCAACCGCCCGGCGAACGAGAGCAGCGAAACCAGGGCGATAAAGACAATGCGAGACATCCCGGCGAACTTACGCAAAAGAGCGCACGGCGCGAAGGGCATTTACTTGTCTGCCAGCGGGACAAGCACGGGTGCGCAAAGTAAGACGGCTTTCCAAGCCGTCCACAGCGAGCCACTGAAATGCGGGTGGCGGATCGGATGGTGGGCGTCGGTGACGGGTTGGAAACCCGTCTTACTTTCGCTGCGTTCGCTTAACCGAAAATGTGCGGATGACTCACACCGTCTCCCCGCGCACAAACGTCGGCATCATCCAGTGCTGCGCGGGCCGTGTCGCTGGCGCGTCGAGCATGGTGAGCACGAGGCGGCTAACTTTTCGGGCGAATGCGGTGGCGTTCACCGTGTAGCGCGCGGGTGCCGGAATGACGGACTCCAAAAACGGCTCGTGGTCGCGGCAGATGACCGAGACGTCGCGAGGAACGCAAAGCCCGCGCTGTTGCAGCCACCCGAGCACGCTGAGCAGGTGCTCGCTGTGAAACACGAGTAGCGCGTCCGGTTTGGTCTGCCGCGAGAACAGCCGCGTCAGGACCGAGGCGATTCCGCGAACGGTGCCGTCGTGTGTGGCATCGTCCGCTTCGGCGAATTGGCTGCGGAATGCCGCGACGCCTCCGAGGTCGCCGGCAAGCGAGGATGCGGGTCGAATGATCGCCGCGTGAATGCGTCCTGCGGCGGCGAAGCGACCTGCGGCATGGCGGCACGCGGCGGCATGATCGAGGTCCACCGATGGAAGCCGCACGCCCTCGTGGCGCGAACCCGCGATGACCACAGGGAGCGCGCGTTCGCTGAACCAGCGCTGCATTTCCGGGGTCGAGCGGTAAAGCACCCAGCCGGCGGGATTCAGTCGCACTGCCAGCTCTTCGAGCGCGTGGGCTGGTCGCGCGCGGAACGCCGTGGGGCGCTCGTGGATCACGAGCGGATGGCCCGCGAGGTCAAGGTGTTCGCGCAGTTCATCCATCCAGAATACCGTGGAAGCCGGGAGCCGGTGCAGCGGAAGCGGTGAAAGCAAAATGACCGTCTTGTTCGCCGCGCGACGAGTAGGTTTGGCAGGGGCAAGCACCTCGCGTCGCCGACCCTGCCCGGAGCTGATGAGCTTCTCCCGCTCCAATTCCGCGAGCGCGTGGCGGAGCGTCACGCGGCTGACGGTGAGCCTGCGGCAAAGCTCCAGTTCACCGGGCAGCCAGCGCGGCCATTGCCCTGTGGCGATGGCCTCGCGCAGAATCGCGACCGTCTGCGCCACGAGCGAGACACGCTGAGGTAGGTTCTTCATTCTGCCCGCAACGGAGCACTTGTCTCGGCGGAAGACAAGCACGCGTCTTGCGGGTCAGTGGGAGTGCGTAAAAAGTAAGACGGGTTTCCAACCCGTCCTCACGCCGGCAACTCAGAAACTGAACATTTTCACGGTCATCCTCGCCGGAGACAGGTTGGAAACCAGTCCTACTTTGTTGCGGCTACTTTTCCATCACCCACTCCAGCGGGAATCGCGCGAAGACCAGGCCGGCTGTGTCACCGCTTTCGTAGAGGATTCCGATGCGGCCGTCGCGTAGGACGGTCAGGCTCGAATACATCGAGAAGCCGGGGTCGAGGAGCTTGCCGTCGCTCCATGTTTTGCCGTCGTCGGCACTGTGGCGGATGGTCATGCGGTCGCGGCGGGCGGCGTTGTTGGGATTCGAGAAAATGAGCACGTTTTTCGGGTGGCTGATGAGGCTGGCCATGCACGTCGGGTCGGTGACGGCGTGCCATGGTTCGCTCCACTTTCCATCGCGCCAGCGGGCCCATGCGCGCTGGCCGGTGCGGGCTTCGTTGCGCATCGTGAGAAGCAGCGAGCCGTCGCTGCATTCGGCGATTTGCGCCTCGCTCGTCGGCGGACGCTCGGGGATTGCGGGCGGCGAGATTTTCCATGTCGTGCCGCCGTCGCGGCTCTCGATGAAGCACGAGTGCGGGACGCTGCCCGCGTCCTTAAATTGCGCGGGGAAAACGAGCGTGCCGTCGCGGAGCTGAATGCCGTTGCCGGGGCCGTTGAATAGCAGCTTCCATTCGGGGCGTTTCATTTGCGGTGTGATACTCACTGGCTTGCTCCATGTCACGCCGTCGTCGGTGCTTTTTGTGATCACAAACTGTCCGGTTTCATCCGGCGTCATACCGGCTCCGCTGCCGTTCCATGCGCGTTTTCCCTTGCTCCAAAGCGCAGCGACAAAAATCGTTCCGCTCTTTCCGTCCACGAGAACTGTCGGATCGCCTACTCCGTTGCCCTGCGAGCCGGGTTCCGCGGCGTCGTAGTCCATGATGCGCTGCATCGCGCCCCAAGTCGCGCCGTCGTCGGTCGAGCGCACCATGCCTACATCGATGTCACCGGGGAGGTCGCCGCCGCCTTTGTTGCGCGCGTCGAATACGGCGATGAGCGTGCCGCGCGGCGTCGTGGCGAGGCCGGGGATGCGATAGGTGTGAACGCCGTCGTCGCCCTGCTTGCGCACCGTCGTGCGGAAAATGCGCGGGTCGTCGGGAAGGCCCGGCGGCTTTGGCTGTTTCGCCTCGGGCAGGTCCACCGGTTTGCCCCAGCGTGCGGCGAGGTCCTTTTCCACAGCGACGAGCCAATCGCCTTCGAGCGCGGTGTTGAAAACGAGCACCTCCGCGACATCGCACGCGAGACCGTTTTTCGTCGCGACATTTGCGCCAAGGATGAAGCCACCGAGCGGTGCTGCTACCGAGGACGCGCCGCTTTTTTCTTCGCCGCCGATGCGATGCACAAACGACGTGCCTTCTGGTTCCTTTTTGAAAACCGCGGCGTGAACCTGCCATTCGCCCGCTTTCGCCGGATGGGTGTTCGTATCGGCAGGATCGGCATTCGCCACCGGCGACGGTTGCACGCCGGCTTGCCAATTCGCGCCACGGACTTGAATGCGCGTCATTCCGCTGCCCGTGGAGCCGTCGAAAAGCACGCCGTCTTTCACCTCGGGAATGCGGACGAGCGCGACCACAGTGCGCCCTTCGCCGAGCGTGCCCCAAGTGCCCGCGGGTTGCCACAGCGCGGATTTTCCATCGAGACGCAGCACCGTGCGCTCGCCGCCCGGAGTCCCCACGAGCCACGCCCGCGGAGCCCCGACGATACGGACGAGCGAGCGCCCCGCGCCGGAAGCCGCGGTGTTTTCCCAAGCGCGGACATTCGCGCCCTCGGTCTTGAGACCATCCGTGCGATACCACGAATGGAGGTTTTCCGGCTCGGCAGCGAAGGCCACGGACGCGGCTAAAAGGCAGGTGGATAGGTAAAGCGAACGGTTCATGTGTGGAGGCATTAACCCATGCGCGCTTCCGACATCAGCACAAAGCGAAATGTCTGCGCACCGGACAAGACATGTCCTATGAGAAGACAGGAATGTCGGCATTTGCAAAACAGCGCTGGGCTGCAAATTTCCCACCGCCATGAAAAGACTCAGCAGCTCCGTCGTCCGCAAAGTATTTCCACTCGCGTTGTCCATCGCCGCAGCCATTCCGCAATTGCAGGCAGCGGTAATCATCAAGGACAACAACACCAACGTGCTAAACCTCGGCACGTCGTGGTTGCTTGGAACTGCCCCCGGTGTCTCGGATATCGCAAACTGGTCGGGTGGCTACACCACGGCGGGAAGCCTCTCCGCCGCCTTCACTGCAAGCACGCCCGTTTCGTGGTCAGGCATAAGCGTGGGAAATATTACGGGCACGGCGGCAGGGTTGGTTAGTATCGGAGGCACTGGCGCTGCGGTCACGGGCAGTCAGGTCACGATTGGAACAGACGGCATTAATCTGTCCGGCGCGAATCAGAATTTGGTCATCAATTCCGCCACCACCGTTTTGAGCGGCGCTACACAAACTTGGAATGTCGCCATTGGGCGCAACGTCCGCTTCGGCACGTCGGGAACAGGCGGTGCCAATGCGAACCTCGATGGCGTCGGCGACACGGTCATCACCGTCACCGGCGGCGGTTTGGTGGATCTCAACCAGGGCGGAAGCACAGGTTTTGCGGATGCGGCTGGATTTGCGGGCTTTAATGGAAAGTGGATTGTGGACACGAATACGACGCTTCGCGGCCTGCGCCACGGCTCCACTGCCTTTGGAACGAACACGGCGGCAGATGCTATCAAGCTGCAAGGCGGCACGCTCGCCACCGGCGGGATCACTGGAGCAGTGGGAAACTGGTCGTGGAATACGCCGATCACTCTGGCCTCCTCCACGAGCTCGATCATTGATAACCAAAACCTCACCGGCTCGGGACGCTGGTTGAAATTCAGCGGCCCAATCTCAGGTTCCGGCAACGTGACTTTTGCCAGCACCGGCGTGGGCACGATGAGCGCCGACACGGGATTTATCCTGGCAAATGCCAACACGCTCACCGGCACCGTGACGATCAACACCGGCGTATTCGTCCGAGTCGGAGGTCTCGGTGGCACCGACATCACCACCGGCGTCGGCGGGTCTGGCGACCTCGGCACGGCGAGTGTGATAAACAACGGCACGCTCACCCTTTCTCGAAATGACACATGGACTTTTGCAAACACCATCTCGGGCTCGGGAGTGCTTCGCATCGGCCTGAACACCGGCAGCGCGACACACATCGTCACCGTTTCCGGTAATAACTCGCACACCGGCGGCACCACACTTCAGAGCGCGGTGACGCTGAAAATCGGTAGCGCGACCGCGCTCGGAACAGGCGCGCTCACCATCGCGGGCAACGGCATTTTCGACAACGCCACCGGCGCGGCCCTCACCGTCGCAAACGCTCTCACCATGAGCGGCGGCAGCCCGACTTTCACCGGCACGGACGACATGACGATTGGCGGCGGCGTACTTATTTCCGGAGCCAATCGCTCGGTGACTGTCGGCACCGTCGGGAAAACGCTCACGCTCAGCGGAAACATCACGCAGGACATCGCCGGACGCGTGCTAACCAAGAACGGCCCCGGCACGCTCGTCCTTTCGGGCAGCGCGAACGCTTATGATGGCGGCACTTCGATTAGCGACGGCTACCTGCGGTTCGGCGCGTCCTCGCTGCCTGCCACGGGAGCGATTACGCCGGGCAGCAATGGATCGCTCGTTGCCGACGGACCGTTCACGACCGTCATGGGCTGGCTCGGCTCCACTCGCGTCGCAGCGGGATCTACTGGTGCGATTGCGATTACAGGGAACTCCTCCGAGGCCATCGACTTCACCGGCTTTTCGTCGCTGGGCCTCTCCACCAACGCCGCGACCGCGACGTTCAGCGGCACGATCGCAGGCACCACGACGTATCGTTTTAGCGGCGAAAGCGGCACCGCGCTCACCGTTTCCACGACACTCACCGGCGCAAACGGCGTCACAAAAAGCGACAACAGCACAGTGGCTCTGACCGGCGTAAACGACTACACTGGCGTCACCCGAATCTCCGGCGGCGTGCTCTCGGTGGACAACATCGCCAATGGAGCCGCAGTCAGCGCGATTGGTGCGTCTCCTTCAAACGGCGCTAACCTGCTCTTCGACACCGGCACACTGCGCTACACCGGCAGCGGCCACACGACGGACCGCTCGTTTTCCATCAACGCCGCAGGGACCGCCACCATCGAATCTAGCGGCTCCGGCGCGCTCGTTTTCAACGGCACCGGCGGCGCGATGGGATTCAACGGCGCAACCGGCGTGCGCACTCTCGTTCTCGACGGGACAAATACCGCCACGAACCAAATGAACGTGATCGTTGGCGACAACACCGGCGCGACTTCGCTCACCAAAAACGGAGCAGGCACTTGGCAACTCGGCGGCGCAAATACATACACCGGCAACACAGCAATCAACGGCGGCACGCTCATCGCCGCCGGCGGCTCCGCCATCGGCGACACCAGCAACGTGGCGCTTGCAAACACCGCAGGTGTTACACTTCGACTCGATGCCAGCGAGACGATCGGCGGGCTCTCAGGCGGCGGAGTTACCGGCGGCACCGTAAATGTGAACGGCCAGACCCTCACCCTCACACCACCTGCCGCGCACAGCGACTTCAACGGCGCCCTCACCGGCAGCGGCACCATCGTTAAAGCCGGCGCAAACCAACTTCGCCTCGGCGGAATCACATCGGTCTCCGGCAGCAACACGTTCTCCGGCACACACCTCATCAATGCCGGGCTCGTCATCTTCTCCAGCCTCGGCGCAGATGACGGTGCTCCAAATGTCACCATCAACGGCGACGGCAACAGCGGCCTCGTCCTCGGCGAGGTGTTCGCCGGCGGAAAACTACAAATCGGCGCGCTCAGCGGAACGGGCGGAAAAGTGCGCGTGGACTGGAATCCACTGGCCGGGCAGCGCACGCTCAATGTCACGCAAACGACCGCCACCACATTTGCCGGGAGCTTCGAAGACTCCACCGGCGGTCGAATTGTCGGTCTCGAGAAAGACGGCAGCGGCGCGCTTACGCTTAGCGGAATCAGCACCAACACAGGCACCACGACCGTGGACGAAGGCACGCTCATCGTCACCGGTAGCCTCAGCGGCAGCGCGGTCACCGTAAATGGCGGCACGCTCGCGGGCGACGGCCCCGTCGGCACAGTCACGCTCAATGCAGGCGGAACGGTCGCACCCGGCGCAAGCCCGGCGACGCTCGCCACTGGAAGCGTCACGTTCAATGGCGGCACGCTCGCACTCGAACTCAACGGCGTCACCGCGGGCACGGATTACGACCAACTCAGCGTTACTGGGGGCGTCGCCTTCACTGCGAACACGCCGTTCATCCTCTCGCTCGGCTTCGATCCGGTGGACGGCGTGGACCTTTTTACCATCGTCGCCAACGACCTCGCCGACGGCGTGAACATCGGTAGCGGGCTGTTTTCATTCGGCGGCAACCCGCTCACTGAAGGTGCAATTTTCACCGCCAGCGGACAGGATTTTGCAATCAGCTACGCAGGCGGCGATGGAAACGACATCGTCCTCGCCGCAGTGCCGGAGCCCGCGAGCATCGTGATGCTGCTCGGCGGCCTCGGACTCCTTGCCGCGCGTCGTCGCCGGAATAGCTGACACCGGCCTCACGAAGCACAGGACGCAAAGGCAGTCGGCGCTTACTCCGCGCGGTATCCCTGCCACAGCCACACGAGCGTATCTGCGAGCGTGTGCTGGAAGACTTTGCCGTCGCAGTGGCCGGTGCCTTTTGAAAACACGTAGCGATGGTGGTAGCCTTTCGCTTTGAGCGCAGCGGCGGTGCGCTCGCCGGCCATTACCCAATTGTGATAGGTGCTCTCGGCGTCTTTGGCGCGAAGGTCGTTCTCCGAGACGTGCGTGAAAATCCGCAGCTGCTTTTTCTCGGTCTTCTCAATGAGCTTCATGCTGGAGTGATACTCCCACGCGCCGAGCGGGAACTTCGCCTCCTCGGGCGCATCGTCGTCCTGCTGATCCACAAACGTGCCGGAGTAAGCCACGATGCGGCGGAAGAGGTCGGGGCGAAACCAGCCCATGCTCATTGCCGCAGCGCCGCCGGAACTGCACCCGAGCGCCGCGCGACCCCACGGGTTTTTCGTGAATGCGAGCTTCGGATACGCGGCTTTGATTTCCGCATTGGCGAGGACGGCGGGCAGCACTTCGTCGTTGATGAAACGCGCGAGCCGGTCGGACATCGTGTCGTATTCAAGACCACGCTGGCTGTTCTTTCCATCGTTCCCGCCGTTCTCCACGGCGATGGCGATGAACGCGGGCAGCTTGCGTTTCGGGTCTTTGGAAATCGTCGGGTTGTCGAGCGCGTTGCGGACGAGGTTCAGCGGGCCGGCTCCGTCGTGGATGATCATCAGCGGCGCGGAAGCGCCGTCTTTGTAAGCGGCCGGGATATACACAAAAATCTTCCGCTCCTTGCGGACTTCCTTTTTCGCAGGCTCCAGCGTCGTGTCATCGCCGCGAAAGATTTTGCTGTCGGCCAGCTTCATCGTGAACTGAAACTGTTTGCCCTTCGGATTGCCGAGGTCGGTGAGGTCCGGAGCCTTCGGATAATCGGGGCCGACGGTGAAACTCCCATCGCCATCGTTGCCGGGATTCTCCGCGGGCGTTTCGACAGGGCGCGAGACCTGCGCATGGAGGTTCGCGGAGAGAAGAAAGATTCCGGCGGAGATGAAGTGGATGATTTTCATACGGACCGCATACCGATTGCCCGTGCCACATGCAACCGGCATGACACGGTGTTTCGGATTGCGGGGTGCTCGTGCCACGCCGCGCTGACGCGCTTCGTCCATTTTCCACTTTTCATCACACCAAAGATTGCAGGGCTCGAGCGAAATACCGGTCTGCCAGAGCCGTTTGCTTCACCGGGGTCCGTATTCTTTAGCGAGCAGCGCTTCGGTATTCCTGATGCAATCTCCAGGGCCTTCGGTACTGGCGGTGTATCCGCCGGTGTGACCGAGCTTGCGACCGGTGGCATCGACGATGATCGACGTTGGAAAGCCGCGGACGTCGTAGCGTTTCTTCAGCGCTTCGTTTTGCTCTGCAATTTCCTGTGGCAACGGGCGGTTTCGCGGGAAGTCCACGCGGACAAGGACGAGTCGTTTGCGCGCGTAAGCGATAAACTCCGGGTGGGAGAGGACAACCTTGTCGAACATGATGCACGGGCTGCACCAGTCGGAGCCGGTAAACTGTAGGAAAATCGCGCGGTTCTCCCGCCTGGCCCGTTCCTTTGCCGCGGCAAAATCGGCCGTCCATTCCGGAACCGCAGGCTCGGCTGGCTCCGGCGGCGGTTTGAACGCGACGCTCCGATGTCCGTCATCGCAGCCTGCGACGAGCAACGCCGCCAACGCGGCGCACCACGCGATTCGGGGAACGGGCAGCTTCGTGACATCAGTTCGGAGTTTCATCGTCGTTGCCATTCTCGCGGTCACGGCTTCCGCTCGGAATCCGGGATATGGACCACTGTCACCAGGACGGAATCCCACGCCTTCGTGCCGCGACTGTTGTTCCAAGTGATGTAGAGTTTGTCGCCGGCCGGGTCGATGGCGGTGCTGTAGGTGCCCTTCAATGTGTTGCCGTATTTTTGAGTAAAAGACGGCGAGAGGAACGCGAGCACTTTCCGCGTTTTGGTCTTCACGTCGAACTGCACCACTGCGCCGCCGTCCTTGTCGCTGCCGCCGTGTGCGCCGGGCACGTAGTAAAGATAGCGTCCGGTCGGGTCCACATCGAGCGATGCGATGTAGCCTTGCGTGCCCACCGAAGCCGGACCCAGCGCCTCGGCCTGCTCGGTCTTCGTGTTGAAGGCATAAATCTCGGGAGCCTTGCCGGCCTTGCCCTCGGATACCGTATAAACGAATCCATCCTTCGTCTCATCCGATGCCGCGCGGATGCCTATGGTTGCGGCGATCCGCACGGGCGCGCCGCCTTTCTCCGGGTCGTAGCGCAGGAGTTCGCCGGACTTGCTGCCGTTGAAATACACGCGCCCCGTGGATGGCGAGAAGACCATGTAGCGCGCGGGGCCGTCGGGGCCGGAGTAGAGCACTTTGCGCCCGCGGATGTCGTAGGCGAAGAACTGGATTCCCAGCGGATCGCTGTCACTCCCCGGCGCGGTGCCGCCGTAAAATATCAGCCGTTTCCCGTCCAGCACGCTGCACGGGATGCAGTGCTTCGGCACCGGCGCGTGTGCCACGATCTCGGACTTTCCGTCTGCCGGATTGCATCGGATGATCCAGTCGCCCTTGTAAAAATTCGCATCGGTCGTGATGCGCGTGGAGCCGCGATGCGTTGAGCAGTAAATCCATCCGTCGCTGCCGAGATCGAGCCGGCTGTGAATCTTGCCCGGCGTGTAGTGTCCTTCGGGAAGTTGCAGCAGCTTCTTCACATCGGCGAGCTGACGGAACCGCTTCGTCAACGGATCGTATTCGTAAACAAACGCATTTCCCGGCGCGAGGTGGTCGCCCACGGCGGCGTAGTATTTTCCATTCACCGCGAGGCTGTCGCCCCACGCCGACCACGGTTTGCCCGGATAATCCTGCCCCGGGAAAAACGCGAAATCCACGGTCGGCGCAGTCTTCGCGATGGCGACATCAGCGGGAAAACCGGCGGGTGGCTTCAGAAACTCCGGCGAGCTTTCCGTGACGCTCGCTGCACCGTCCGGAAGCCGCGGCGGGAATGCGACGTCAGCAGGCTTATCCGCACCAAAGCCCGAAATCGCGAGCACCGGCAGCAGCGCGGCGTGAAGAAAGAAATGTCTCATGGTTGTACTACCGTCAGGACTTGAGCGGCTTTGATGTTTGGAAGTTTCACAATTGCAGAATTTGGCAGGCGCACTTCGACATCCACCGTCTCCGCATTGCCCAGCCCGAAGTGACACACGGCCGGTTGACCGCTCGCGTATCCAAAACCGGTGCGGATTTCCTGCGTGCCAATCCGATGTTTGGGTTCGCCTGAATGACCGGCCGCAAAAACGTCCACCCGGGAGCCGATTCCCATCGAGTTGAACGTGCGACCCTTCACGCGCACATCGAGCCACGACTTCGCCGGAGCGTCATTGCGCAGCAGGCGCGAGTGATTCCCCGCAAACCAATTGATGAGGAATAAATCGAGTCGCCCGTCGCCGTCGAAATCCCCCGACGGCCCGGCCGGATAGTACACCATCGGCATGACGATCGGACGGGGCGGCGAAAACCGCGGAACACCATCCCGCACGCCATCGTGACGATAAACCAGGGGCGTCACCCTGCCGTCGTCCACCCACGCTGCCGACACGTAAATATCCGGCCAGCCATCGTTGTCGAAATCCTGAATCTCCACATGCGGGCAACGCACCGGCACCACATCCGCGAGCCCGGCCTCCACCGTGATTTCCCGAAACTGCGGAACTCCGTCCTTCATCCCTTCGTTGAGAAACACTCGGTTCCGCGCCTTCATGGAATGTGCGCTGACAACGAGGTCCATTCGCCCGTCGCGATTCAAGTCCCCAAACGCCGCGCCGCACGGCCAGTCCTCTGCATCGAATGGCGCATGTTTGAACACAGACGCAAGTTCGACGGCCTCGTGATACCGATTCCCCGGCGCACTGAGAAACAGTCGATTGCTGTGCGCGACGAAAAAATCCGGACGCCCGTCTTCGTTCACATCCGCCACCGCGAGACCGAGCCCGAAAATATCCGGCGGCAGCCCTGCCGCCTCGCTGGCGTCCGCAAACTTCAACCCGCCGAGATTGCGCATCAAAACCGAGCGCGGAGCCTTCGTGAACTTGTCCTCGACGATCAGCAGATCCAGCAGCCCGTCCGCATCGAAATCCAGCACGCCCACATTGCGCGCCGTGAACATCGACTCCGGGCACGCGCCGCTCGCTGCGGAGATGTCCGTCAGCTTTCCGGCGTCGTTCCGAAACAACTGGCTGTGCTGCGCCTGCGCGGCCTTTTGCTGACCTTTCCCCAAGTGCTTTTTCGCATTGTTCGCGACATAAAGTTCCAGCGTCCCGTTGTTATCGAGGTCGGCAAAAACCGCGCCGCTCGTCCGCGCGGGCACGCCCAATCCGGGCACGTCCACCGGCGCGAA
>JAYUSJ010000155.1:0-5814 GCA_043755735.1 Verrucomicrobiaceae bacterium
GTGTCGGGATTGATGAGGCTGCTCACCACGGGAACGGCGCGGCTGGCGTCGAGCACATGCACGACGGGCTCGGAGTAATGCTGCGCGATCTTCACCGCCGTGTGCGCCTTACTCGTGGTCGCTCCGCCGATGAGCAGCGGGAGCTTGAACTGCTGGCGCTCCATCTCGCGAGCGACGTGGATCATCTCATCGAGCGACGGCGTGATGAGGCCGCTCAGCCCGATGATGTCGGCGTTCTCGCGCTTCGCGGCTTCGAGGATTTTCTCGCACTGCACCATCACGCCGAGGTCGATGACCTCGTAGTTGTTACACGCGAGCACGACGCCGACGATGTTCTTGCCGATGTCATGCACGTCGCCTTTCACCGTCGCGAGGACGATCTTCCCCTGCGCGCGCACGGCCTCGCCGGCGGCGAGGCTCGCGGCTTTCTCCTCCTCCATGAAGGGCGTGAGATACGCGACGGCTTTCTTCATCACGCGCGCGCTCTTCACCACCTGGGGCAGAAACATTTTCCCTGCGCCGAAGAGGTCGCCGACGACGTTCATCCCGGCCATGAGCGGGCCTTCGATGACGGCGAGGGGACGGCCGAGCAGCGCGCGCGCTTCCTCGGTATCGGCGTCGATGTAAGCGTCGATGCCTTTCACGAGCGCGTGCGTGAGACGCTCCTCGACGCCGGCCTTGCGCCACTCTTCTTCCTTCTTCGCCGCGGCGGCGCTCTGGCCGGAACTCGCGACCTTCAGCTTCTCCCCGTAATCGACGAGCCGCTCCGTGCTGTCAGGACGGCGATTGAGCAGCACGTCCTCCACGAGATCCTTCAACTCCGGGGTGATCTCTTCGTACACTTCGAGCATCCCCGCATTCACGATGCCCATGTCCATGCCGGCCTGGATCGCGTGGAAAAGGAACGCGCTGTGCATGGCTTCGCGCACCGGATTGTTGCCGCGGAAACCGAACGAAACGTTCGACACACCACCGCTCACTTTTGCGTTCGGGAGGTTGTTTTTGATCCAGCGCGTGGCCTCGATGAAATCGACGGCGTAGTTGTTGTGCTCTTCGATTCCCGTGCCGACGGTGAGGATATTTGGGTCGAAAATAATGTCCTCCGACGGGAAGCCGACCTTGTCCACGAGGATGCGGTAGGCGCGCTCGCAAATGCGGATTTTTTCCGCGTAAGTCGCGGCCTGTCCTTGCTCGTCGAACGCCATCACGACGACCGCCGCGCCGTAGCGCAAAATCGTGTGCGCCTGCTCGATGAACGCTTCCTCGCCGCCTTTCAGCGAGATGGAGTTCACGATGCCTTTTCCTTGCAGGCACTTGAGCCCGGCTTCGATGACTTCCCACTTAGAGGAGTCCACCATGAATGGAACTTTTGCCACATCCGGTTCGCTTCCGAGGAGCTGCAAATAGCGGGTCATCGCGGCGACGCCGTCGATCATTCCTTCATCCATGCAGATGTCGATGATGTTGGCACCATTCTCGACCTGCTGACGGGCGACCGCGACGGCTTCTTCGTATTTTCCTTCCTTGATGAGCTTCGCGAACTTCGGCGAACCCGCGACGTTTGTGCGCTCGCCGATCATCTGGAACATGCCGACTTGCTGCGTGTAAGGCTCCGAGCCCGACAGCCGCAGCGGAATTGCCGCGCCGGTTGAAAACTTCGTCTCCTCGCGGATCTCGCGCGGCCGCGACTGCGCCACCGCTTTTGCGATGGCGGCGATGTGCTCCGGCGTATTTCCGCAGCAACCGCCCGCGATATTGAGAAGGCCGCTGCTCGCGAAATCGCCGAGGAATTCCCCCATCTGCGCCGGAGAATACGGGAAGCCTGTCGGGGAAAGAGGGTCGGGCATTCCGGCATTGGGATACGCCGATACGTAGGTGCCAGACTTCGCGGCAAGCTCCGCTAGGAACGGACGCATCAGTTCCGGCCCGAGCGAACAGTTCAGCCCAACGGAAAGCGGCTTCAGATGCTTCACCGCATTCCAGTAAGCCTCGACTTTTTGCGCAGAAACGAGCGTCTCGCCGCCCATGCCCACGGCCGCGGAAATCATCACCGGCAGTGCGATCCCGTCTTTTTCAAAAACCTCCTGCACAGCTACCAGTGCAGCTTTTGCGTTTAGCGAATCAAAGATTGTCTCCACTAATATGACATCCGAGCCACCCGCGATCAGACCGCGGATGTGCTGCATGTAAGCATACTTCACCTGGTCAAATGTGCAGACGCGAAAACCGGGATCGTTCGCATCGGGCGAATTGCTCAGCGAAATCTGCATCGGTCCCACGGCACCCGCGACAAATCGCTGTATCCCCGTCGCATTCCCCACGCGGTCAGCCCACTCGCGACACTGCCGCGCGGAGGTCTCGCTCATTTCCCACGACAGATCGTGGAGGAACTTGTCCTCAATGATCTTCTGGAAGAACTCCGGGTCTTTCCGCCCGCCGTGCTCACGCGGGTCCTCCACGAAAAAGTCACTCAGCGCGATCGATGTCACGCCGAACGTATTCGTCTCAATAATATCCGCACCCGCCTCCAGAAACCGGCGGTGAATGTCGCAAATCATTTTCGGCTGAGTCAGCGAGAAGAAGTCGCCGCAGTTTTTCATGTCCTTCTTCGCATCTTTGAAACGCTCCCCGCGCACATCCGCTTCTGTCATCCCATAAGTGCGGATAGTGGTCCCCATCGCGCCATCGATGATGGCTATGCGTTTTTTCAGTAACTCTGCGAGTGGATGCGTTTCCGACATACGCCATTTAGAGCGGATTCCACGCCACAGTTCAAGTAACAAATCATCGCATCAAGATGTGATGATGGGTGCTGCTGGCGATCCGAGCGTCACGCAAGTTTTCTCTGGCCCCCCTGCTTCTTCTTTATCACTGAGCGAGGGGGTGTGAGATGAAGTTGAAGACGCAAAGCGGGTGGTCACACCTCATTTCTGCACTTTACTACCTCGGCCCGTCCCAGCAGCAAGGATGTGGATGGCACCAGTTCTGCTTTATGGAAATTATGGAAAATAACAAACAACGTCACATGAAACAGGGTTTTACTCTGTTGGAAATCATGATTGTCGTTTCAATTATTGCGTTGCTCGCGACGGTCGCGGTGCCGAACTATTTGAGGGCGCGGAAGCGTTCACAGGCGGGACAGATTATGTCGGAATTAAGAATTCTGGACGCTGCGGTGCAGCTTTACGTCATGGAGAACAACAAGACTGATGCCGCAGATTTTGAGATCAACGATTTGCTTCCTTACGTGAAGGCGGGGACCCGTTTGGCCGAATCACAGGGGAATGACATTCTTGGAAACCCGTATGTTTTGAACCCGCCGGACCAGGTGCCGAAAATCAGTCCCGTCACCTACGGTGCCCTCAGCGCGGTCGCCTCGCGGTCGTTCTGGTCGCCGCACATCCAGTAGAGGATTCGCGGCAATGAAACGGGATGCCACTGGCATTCCTGCGCGATTAGCGGCTCCTCAGCAAACGAGAAGGAGTTTGGTTCTTTTTTTCCGACCTTGGTCCCGTGGGTCGTCGGCGCCATGCTTGCGCGGGTTCCGAAAGGCCGTTTGAGCCACTACTGCGCGAGCCTATCTCACAGATTTCGCACGGTATGCGATTTGGCACGTGCAGGGATACGGGGTGGCGCACCGCTTCATCGCGCCGAGTCATCTGATGCACAGTAGCGAGAACACAAGTTTTTACGCGGTGATGTGGCTTTGTCCCACGGACAATACTCGTTTCGTAGCCACGTGCGATGCGGACTTCGAAGACGCTGCCACGGCTTGGAATGCGGCCATCACGATGCTGATCCGTCGGTTTTAGCCTGCCGACCTTTCCCGCTCGACAGCGGGGCGCACTCCTCGCATTTACCACGGAGATGAAACGCATCCTTTCCGGCATAAAACCGACCGGCGCTCCGCACTTGGGGAACTATTTTGGCATGATGAAGCCAGCCATCGAACTGCAATCGCAGGGCGAGGCATTTTACTTCATTGCGGACTACCACGCGCTCACCACAGTGCGCGATCCGCAGGCCATGCGGGACAACACACGGGGCGTCGCGCTCGACTTTCTTGCCTGCGGACTCGACCCGCAAAAGGCAGTGATTTTCCGCCAGAGTGATGTGCCCGAGCACACTGAATTGGCGTGGATTCTCTCGTGCGTCACGCCGATGCCGATGCTGGAAAACTGCCACGCTTTTAAGGACCACATCGCCAAGAACCATGTGCCGGTCCACGGCCTGTTTGCGTATCCCGTGCTCATGGCTGCGGATATTTTGATCTACGATTCCAACATCGTTCCCGTCGGGCGGGATCAAAAGCAACACGTTGAAGTTACTCGTGATATCGCCGCAGTGATGAACCGGACGTTTGGCAAAAAAGAGCCGCTCTTTGTCATGCCGGAAGCCAGTATTCTCCCGCAGATGGCGACCGTCATCGGGCTCGACGGCCAAAAGATGAGTAAGAGCTACAACAACACCGTCCCTCTCTTCGACACCGAGAAGGCAATGCGCAAAAAGATCATGTCCATCGTGACCGATTCTACTCCCGTCGAATCGCCGAAAGATCCTTCCGGAAGCAGCATCGTCGGGCTTTACCTGCTCTTTGCCGGTGAATCCGACGTTACTACGATGGAGGCCGATTTCCGCGCCGGAGGGCAGGGCTATGGAGTTTTCAAGCAGCGACTTTTTGATGCCTTATGGGAGTATTTCAGACCGATGCGTGAAAAGCGTGCAGAGTTCGCGGCCGATCCCGGCTACGTGGACGGCGTCCTTCGCGACGGTGCTGCGAAAGCGCGCGCGGTGGCGTCCCGGACTATGGATCGGGTCCGCCTTGCGACCGGTCTGCGATAAGGAGCGCGGGATAAGTGTGCAAAAATTCCGCATTTCGCATTTGACAGTCCTGCGCTGGCCGCTAGTTTGCCCGCCCTTTTTCCGGGGTCGAATGGCGTCGGAATAAGGGACTAAATCAAACAACCGCAGGAGGGCGTTTCTCTTTTTGTAATCGAGAAAAGTCCGCCAGCACTGCAAACACAAAATGGCTCTTAAACGTTCAAAACGCTACCGTTCAGCCGCTGAAAAGCGCGACGGTGCAAAAGTATATCCACTCGCGGAAGCCGTCGCTGTTCTAAAGGCGATGCCGCAAACCAAGTTCGACCAGACGGTGACGCTCGCGTTCCGCCTCGGAGTGGACCCAAAGCAATCCGACCAGATGGTCCGCGGCACGACACCGCTCCCACATGGCTCCGGCAAACAAGTCCGCGTGCTCGTCTTCGCTGAAGGCGCTGCCGCAGAAGCCGCTCGCGCCGCTGGTGCAGAGTTCGTTGGCTTCAAGGACATGATTGAGAAATGCGTTGGTGGATTTCAGGATTTCGACATCGCAGTAGCGACTCCCGGCGCAATGGCCGAAGTTCGTAAGCTCGGTAAAGTGCTCGGACCCCGTGGTTTGATGCCCAACCCGAAGACCGGCACCGTGACCGACGACACCGCGAAAGCAGTGCGCGAAGTCAAGGCGGGCCGCGTCGAGTTCAAGCTCGATAAGAACGCGAACATCGCAGTTCCCGTGGGCAAGTTCAGCTTCACGGTCGAACAGCTCATCGAAAACGGCAAAACCGTTATCGAAGCCGTCGTAAAAGCCCGTCCGGCCACCGCAAAGGGCCGCTTCGTGGATAACATCACTATTGCAGCGACCATGACGCCCGGCGTCACCGTGGACGCTTCGCAATTTCTCAAACTCGCCTAATTTAAGAAAGGAACCGCAACCATGCATCCTGCAAAAGCAACTCTCGTCCAAGACCTCAACCAGAAGCTCAACGAGTCGCCATT
>JAYUSJ010000156.1:0-51504 GCA_043755735.1 Verrucomicrobiaceae bacterium
CTTCATCGACTTTGAGAACCTGTTCCGTTTTCGAATTCATAGACTGCGTAATGTATGGATTACGCAATTTACGGCGACCGAACTCAGACGGAGCTACGCATGACGCTTACAGACGATTTACACATCAAGCGAGCAGGAATCCGAAAGTGACACAGGCTGGAAAGCCTGTGCCACTTTCTTGTTCGCTCGCTGTAGAAATCGTATGACATCATTTGTGGCCGGAACGCACGGCTCACTTTTCCCTTCGCCGGGATTTATCGGGCGCGGGAAAAAGTCCCCGTGCCCGAGAGCGTCTCGCCGATGAAATCGAGGAGTTCCCTGCGTCCCGTGCGCTCCTCCGCAGACGTGCTGAAAACCCGCGGCATTTCCTGGCACCACGCCGAGATGGCTCCCAGAAAAAGCTCGATGTGATTCTTCAACAGACCCGGCTTCACCTTGTCCGCCTTGCTGAAAACGAGCGCGAACGGCACCGATTCCTCCACGAGCCATTCCACGAATTCCAGATCGATTTGCTGCGGCGTATGGCGTGAGTCGATAAGCACGAAAACGCCCGCCAGATTTTTACGCCCGGTAAGGTAAGTGGCGATCATCTGCGCGAAACGATCGCGCGCCGTCTTCTCGGTCTTCGCGTAGCCGTAGCCGGGCAAGTCCACGAGCGTCCACTTATTGTTGATCAAAAAGAAATTGATCAATTGCGTGTGCCCCGGCGTCGCCGAAACCTTCGCAAGCGCCTTCGCCCCCGTGAGCATATTGAGCAGCGAAGACTTCCCCACGTTTGATCTCCCGATGAATGCGAACTCGCGCAACTCGGATTCCGGGCATGATGCCAGATCCGGCGCGCTGATTTGAAATTTGGCTGAAACTACATTCATGGACCCGAGGAGTAACCGCGTTGCGCACGCTTGGGAACAACCGTTATCGGATAAGAATGGGCAGCCCCGCGCTACTTCAGCGGGCGATACCAGATATTCCGATATCGCACGGGGTTTCCGTGATCCTGAAACGACAGCTTCCCATCCTGCCCTTTGCCACCGATCCCCACTTTGTCCTGTGCTAGCACACCATTGTGTTTCACTGTGACTCGCGCCGGTTCCACGACCTTGCCATCCACCACCTTCGCGCGCTCCACCGTGATGTCGTAAGCCTGCCACTCGCCCGGCTTGCGGCACGCATTCACCAGCGGCGGTTGTTTGCCATAAAGTGCCGCCGCCTGTCCGTCGGGATACGTATCATTCTCAAAGGAATCCAACACTTGCACCTCCGGAAATCCGCCAATGAACACGCCGCTGTTCCCGCGCCCCTGACTCGACCCTTTCACCTCCGCCGGAGTCGCCCACTCGATATGCAGATGGACGCTCCCCGGGATTGCCTCGCGGGTCGCCATCGTGCCCGTCCCTCGCACGATTTCCACATAGCCGTTCTCCACTTTCCATTTCGGCAAATCGTCCGGCGCATCCTTCTTTCCGTCCTGTTTCCACTTAGCCAAATCCTTGCCATCAAAGAGCACCACCGCATCCGCCGGAGCCGCCACCGGCACACCGTCATACTGCGGCGCGACGACCTTTGGACGCGGCCGATCCATGCTGTGCACCGGCCACTTCCCATCCGCAGGAGGCGGGACTTCGGCGGAAAACGCGGTAGTTGCGAGCGAGAGTGCGGTGGCGAGAATGAGCGGAGTTTTCATACTATGGGGAACAAGCCAGTCGGCGGGGAAAGCTTTGACGGATGCGGCACTGCTTCAGGCACGAATTCGCGGAAGATTAACAGTATTGGCTCTCTGTTTCACTTCTACGCGAATACTTCCAGTTCGTAGCTGGAGCAGTTAACGAGTCGGTCCGCCATTTATCAGAACGAGTGCCGCTCTTGCATTCTCTAACGAACTTGAGGGTGTTTCCAGAATATGGTGTCCAGAATATGGTAGACAGAATCTCGATTGCTATTAGAAAAGGTCACTGCATCGAATTCGTTCCTTAAAGAGATTTCCAATTAACCGCCTCACAAAAATGAACAATCAAGCTCTCGACTCCTTAACCAGCCTGCCCGAAGAAACTGGCGATATACGTGTCCGATCAAAGAGGCGCTCATTTTACGAGCGAGTATTGTCGATCGTTCCGAACGACCCGACTAACGATCTTCGGAAACTATGCCACGCATGGCGGGAGTTCTTGGGTGCGAAGTGGATTTGGCTGTGGCTGTTCCACCCGCAAAGCAACGGAGAGGGGGGGCATTGGGAGCTTACTTCGGTGGACGCGTCCGAGACTCTTGAAAATTATCTTCCGGATAGCTTGACTCCCGTCGATGGGAAATCAAGCGTCGCCGAACTTGCTATCTCTTCGGAAATGCCGATCTTTGTGCCCGATGTCACATCGTGGGAGCGTAACTATGAGAACCAGATGCACCGAGTTGTTTATGCTGAGTCTCTAATAAAAATGGGCGGTCGGGCACTGATTTGTATCCCTCTCATTCCACCTCAAGATGAGTCGGCCAGAGATAAAACTCCCACTGCGAAATTTAGTCAGCCGCTAAAGGCCGCAGTGTGTGCGCATTTCGCAAATCCGGACGAGCGGACATTGGAGGGACGATGCTCCCTTAAGCTTATGGGGCAACTGTCCGCCCACTTCATTGGAAATGTTTACGATGCGGAACACCATCGGATAATGACGGCAATGAATTCCATGGCTGTTGAATTCTTGACGCGCAACACGAAACGACGGCCGTCAGATGATCGGCGAAATTACTTGGGCAAAGTGATTGATTTGATAAAGGAAAGGCTGAAGGTGAAGTTCGTCAGTATTTTCTATCGAAACGAGGCGGAAACATTAATATATTGCGTCGCTACTAATAGCTTGTATGATGCGAGTGGTAAACCGTTAATGCACGAGGAGCGTCTTTTCCGAACTGCCACCTATGCCCCGAAAGAGGGGTTGACGGGAAAGGTGTTCGCGAGCGGGAAGCCTTATTTTCACCGAATTAGCCAAGTTGCTCCGCGTCAAAAATACAAATTCCGCGAGACGCCGTTAGAGGTTACCGAGACTGATCTGGCGTGGGTTATTTATCCGATTTGCGCACCCTCCGCGCTCGATTCTGTTCCGCAGAAAGCTGATGTTTTCGGAGTGATTCGCTGCGTCGGGCCAGAGGCAGACTTCGCGCAAGGGCGAAAGCGCAATATCGATCCACTTCAGATACAGACATTGGACTTCATCGTCAGAATGCTCGCCCCGGTTTTGGAGACTATGGCTTCAAATATCGAGCGTGAGCGGGTTATTAGCATCATTAAACACGATCTGTTTAGTCCTCTTAAAATGTGTCGTGATTTGGTTAAGAAGGCGGAGAGGAGGGTTGCTGATGGCAGGCCGATAATCGAGCATTTCTTTCCGAATATTCAATTTTGCTTACATACTGCCAGAACGCTTGCCGCGGGATTAGATCAATCTCCAACCGAGATTCAGGAGTATAGCCCGAAGCCAACTAAGATGGAAGCGGATATTATCGCTAAAATTAAGAACATGCTTACACCTCACGCGTTTGTTGAGAATCGGATGCTGATACAATTCAGCGATGTCAAAAGCGTGTTTCCAGAGTATATAATTATTGATCGAGATCTAATTGCGCGCGCTGTTTGTAACCTGATTATAAACGCAATTAAGTACGGCGATCCCAATTCAACTATATGGATACTGGCTAGGCAGGACACAGCAGGATATTATCTCCTTGTCCAGAATAAAGGCGAGGGGATTTCCGAAGAAGACAGGGAGCATATATTCGAAGAGGGGTATCGTTCCAGTGTCGCAATCAACAAAAAAATCGGCCTCGGTATGGGGTTGCCTATAGCACGTGCAATCATGGAAAAACATGGAGGCGCGCTTCGGTTGGTGGGTTCCCCGGATTTCACAACCTTTTCCATGTTTTTCCCGGCGGATTTAAAAGCTTGACGAATTTTCAGGAGGACTGAAATTATACTGCCGATTCTAACTCCATGAATAAAATCCTATTTATTGACGATGACAAGTTTTTCGCGAACGATTACTTGCTGCAATTGAAGCTTCATTTTGAAGTAATTGTGTGCTATGAAGCCGACGCGGCTGTGGCCGCTTTTCGTGACAATCCAGATATCGTTGGCGCAGTTGTCGATGTCATGATGCCGCCACCGAAGGGGCGGGAGCACGAGACCCACGATGGTTACACCACTGGAGTTTGGGTTCTTCATGAATGCCGAGATGCCGTGATTGGAAATCGGATTGCGATTCTTTTGTTTACAAATCGAAACGTCGGATTCGTTAAAAGTGAAACTGCGTTTCTCGGAATTAACCCTGATTTGTGCGAGATTAGTGCTAAAGATGCGATTGATGAAGACGACTTGCCTCACACATTGATGAAGCTCATTGCTCGTCGGTAGGCCCGCGGAAATCTCGAGTGATGTCTCCATTCGTCATATCTCGACCGCACTCGCAATGCGGAGATTTCAGAATTCCGGAGAAGATCGAAAGCAATTCCAAGACTGTTTGGAAACGTAGTATGGATGTGCAGAGCCGTGGGTTGACGGGCCATGTACCGCGGAATTCGGGGGGGGGGCGAAAGGATGGCGCATCTTCACGGATTTAAAGTCTCGTGTAGTTTTCGTGTATGGCGGCCAAGACGATTACACTGGAGTTGGATACTTACGAGAAGCTTCGACTGGCGAAGCGCGGTGGGGAATCATTCACCGAGGTGGTGCGCCGCGCGGTGTTGGTAGATGAGCCGTTGACGGGGACTGTTGTCAGAGCATTTTATGCAAGTGGAGAAAGCGGAATCAGTGACAAGTATCTCGATTCTTCCGAGGCTGCTGCCGAGAACGATCCCATCCCTGACAACCCGTGGGCTTAATCCTCGATACGAATTTCATTATCGCAGAGGAGCGGGATGCCCGTCGCGGAATAACTGGTCGAGCGGACCAGTTTCTGGCTGGGCACGAAGGAGGATACGGTGAATTCTATCGCGCACTTGCTTCCGTTGGCCGTTGGTCGGCTCATCGGTGGCAATGATCTGTGGATTGCGGCAACCGCTCTTGTCCATGAAATGGCAATCGTGACGAACAATAGAGAAGAGTTTGAGCGCGTGCCGGGACTGAGCGTCATTACTTACTGAATCGAATGCGGTTTCACTTCTCCGCGAACACATCCAGTTCGTAGATGGACCAGTGATACGTCGGGTTCGCGCCGGTCTGCGTGATGCGGAGGCAGCGGGCGGTCCGCTCGGGGAATGTGATTGTCGTGGAAAGCCTCACGCAACGGTGTATTGAGCGCCCAAACCGCACACGCGCCGCTTGATTGCCCAAACGGCGCGTGGCTTTGTTGGTTGGGCTATTCTACGGGCTGACGGTGGGCCTTTGCAGGATGTTGTCAGTCTGGAAGCACCGGGCCGGTGTCTTCGTCGCGAATCTGGTCTTTGTCTTTGTCGGTCATTTGGGTGGTTTGAAGTTCTACGAGCAGCCCTGGCTGGTGCCGCATTCGGTGCAGACGCCGCAGGCTCCGGCGCGGATGACTTTGCTGCTGCCGCAGTTGGAGCAGGTGGTGTCCATATACATGTGGCCAAGCGCGCTTTTCAGGCGATCGGCGTGGGTGCTGCCATTTTGTGAAATGTGCGGATGTCCTTCGCTGCCTCCGGCGTGCGAGATGACATCGATGATGGCGGCTTCGGCGGTGCGTTCCAGCTCTGGCACGGGACGGTTCAGCGCCTTTTTGTCCAGCTCGGCGAGTTCCTTCATGGGCAATTCGGCCTGCGCCTTATTGGGGCTCGTGGCTTCCTTGTAGCCTTTGATAAACTGGCAGCCGAGCCAGCGGAATACGTAGTCCGTGATGCTGCTCGCGGTACGGATGTCGGGGTTCTTCGTGAAGCCGGACGGCTCGAAGCGCTGATGCGCAAATTTGCGGACCATGCTTTCGAGCGGCACGCCGTATTGCAGCGCCATGCTGGAGAGCGCGCCGATGGTATCCATGAGACCGCCGAGCGTGCTGCCTTCTTTTTGCATTTGGACGAAGAGTTCGCCGGGCTGGCCATCCTCGAACATGCCGACGGTGATGTAGCCTTCGTGGCCGGCGATATCGAACTTGTGGGTGAGCGCGACACGCGTGTCCGCCATGCGCTTGCGCAAAGGCTGCTCGGCTTTGTCGCGGAGTTCGGCGAGTTCGCTCTCGAGTTCGCTGATTCGGCTGCCGAGGCGCTCGTGTTCGTTGGCGATGGCCTCCACATCGGCGACTGCACCGTTGCTGCTGCTGTGGGTCTTTTTGTCGGTGGCGATCGGTGCGCTGCCTTTCGAGCCGTCGCGGTAAATCGCGATCGCCTTCAGACCTAGCTGCCAGCCCTCGATGTACGTATTCATGATGTCGTCGATCGTGGCCTCTTTCGGCATGTTGACGGTCTTCGAGATCGCGCCGCTGAGGAACGGTTGTGCTGCGGCCATCATTTGAATATGCCCGCGATAGTGCAGGCTGCGCTTGCCGCTGGCGGGCTTGAATGCGCAGTCGAACACGTTCAGATGCTCGGCGCGCAGTCCGGAGCGGACGGGCTCTCCGTTCTCGCCGGTGACGTCTTCGATCGTGTCCCACTGGTCGATGTGCGCCTCGATCCGCTCGACTTCAAGCCGGCTGTAGCCGAGGTTTTGCAACGCCGGGCGGACGGTCTGGTTCACAATTTTCAACACGCCGCCGCCTGCGAGCAGCTTGTATTTTACCAGCGCGATGTCGGGCTCGATGCCGGTCGTGTCGCAGTCCATGAGGAACCCAATCGTTCCCGTCGGTGCGAGCACGGTGACTTGCGCGTTGCGGTAGCCGTGCTTGTTGCCGAGGGCGAGGGCGCTGTCCCACACTTCGCGGGCTTCCGATTTGAGGAAACCGAAACGCTCGCTGGTCTGGATACCGTCCACGCTGTCGCGGTGCAGTTCGATGACCTTGCGCATGGCGGCGACGTTGTCGCGTTGCGCGGGTTTTTCCACGCCGGTGCAGCGGGCGTCGTGGTAGCCGGGGAAGGCTCCGGTGATTTGCGAAATGCGGGCGCTTTGCTCGTAGGCATGGCCCGTCATGATGGCGGTGATCGCTCCGGCGAGGGCGCGGCCTTCGTCGCTGTCGTAGCCAAGTCCGTAGCTCATGATGAGCGATCCGAGGTTCGCGTAGCCGAGCCCGAGCGTGCGGAAGATGTGCGAGTTTTCGGCGATCTCTTTGATCGGGTAGCTGGCGTTATCCACGACGATTTCCTGCGCGGTGATGAAGATGCGCACGGCGGCTTTGAAGCGTTCCACGTCGAACGCGCCGTCGGCCTTTTTGAACTTCATCAAATTGAGCGACGCGAGGTTGCACGCGGTGTTGTCGAGGAAGAGATATTCGGAGCACGGGTTCGTGCTGTTTTGCCGCGCGGTGCCGCGGCAGGTGTGCCATTTGTCGATGGTCGTATCGAACTGCATCCCCGGATCGCCGCAGACCCACGTGCCCTCTGCGATCTTGCGCAGGAGCGTCTTCGCGTCCTTTTTCTCGCACGGCTTGCCATCGGTTACGCGCTTCGTCCACCACTCGCGGCCGGACATCGCGGCGTCCATGAATTCGTCGCTCACGCGGACGGAAAGATTCTCATTTTGATACATCACCGAGCCGTACGCTTCGCCGTTAAACGACGAGTCGTAGCCTTGAGCGATGAGCGCCCATGCTTTCTTTTCCTCTTTGGTTTTTGCCTCGATGAATTCCTCGATGTCGGGGTGAAAATCCTTGAGCGTATTCATCTTCGCAGCGCGCCGTGTTTTGCCGCCGGATTTCACGACGTTGGCGACTTGATCGAATACTTTCAGGAAGGAGAGGGGACCGCTCGGCTTTCCTCCGCCGGAGAGTTTTTCGCGCGTCGAGCGCAGCGGGGTGAGGTCGCTGCCGCTGCCGCTGCCGTATTTGAAGAGCATCGCCTCGGACTGTGCGAGGCTCATGATGCTCTCCATATTGTCGTCCACACGCTGGATGAAGCACGCGGAGCACTGCGGATATTCATACTGCGTCGGCGCGCGCTCGGCTTTGCGCGTTTCGCGGTTGATGAAATAGTTGCCTTCACCACGGCCCGTGCCGGTGCCGTACTGGTGGAAGAGTCCGCAGTTAAACCACACGGGTGAATTGAACGCGCCGTGCTGGTTCACGCAGAGCCACGTTAGCTCATTGTAAAAAAGCTCGGCGGTCTCCTTGTCGGCGAAGTAGCCGTCGGCGAGACCCCAGTCCGCGATGGTGCGCGTGACGCGATGGATGAGTTGTTTTACCGAGCGTTCGCGCCCGCCCTTGTATGGATCGGTGCCGTTCGCGATGTCGCCGTAGAAGTATTTCGAAACGGCGATTTTTGTGGCCAAAACGGACCATGATTTCGGCACTTCCACGTTCTCCTGTTTAAAGATCGTTTTACCGGAATCATCGCTGATTTCTGCGGTGCGCGATTCCCATTCGAGTTCATCGAACGGGGCGATGGCGGAATTGCTGAAAACGCGCTCAAATTTGAGGCCTTTCGGTGCGGTCTTTTTGGCGGGACGCCGGGCGGATGCGGCGACGGGAATGCGGCTGGAAGAACCGCGGCGGACTGTTTTAATCGTGGGCATGGCTGGATTGTGAATAACTTGGTGAAAACTTTGTGGGGAACGCACCAACAAGTTGAGTTTCTCAGAGTCGGAACTGTGAATAACACGTCCTGTGGTGCGTAGGATGGCATCACACCACAATCTGTAGGGGTATCCAAGGAAATAACGGGTCCCTTTAGGAAAAGTTTTTCTTTGCGAATTTCCTCTTGCCAGCAGCCCCGTGAACCGCTCCCCCTAACAAAATTGAGACAATTTCGTCACGTTCTCGTGGAATCATTCGCCCGCAAGCATTCGCATCGCTCGTGGCGTTGAAATGCTGACTGAATAAAGGTTTCGCGCGGATGCTTTGCGTGCGCAGAAAAAAGGTAGGTCGAGTAGCGCCGGATGGCCCTGTTTTTGCTTCCGGTTTTTCATCGGCGTAGTTGTGAAAACGAGTGCATTCTTCGAATGCAGTTGATTGATTGCTCGAAACTTAAATCCACCATGAACCACATCGAAATTCTCGAAACGCGGATCGCTCCCGCAACCTTCCTCGTCAGCCCGGTCGAAGCACGGGTGACCAATCTCTCCAACCCGGCCGAAGTGCCGGATATCCGCGAGTCGGCGGCGGCTTCCCTGGCTGGTGCGACGGAGGCGGTGCTGTTGTTGAAGGGCGATAAGCTGGTCTATGATATGAACAATAACGGCGCGGCGGATGCGGCGGATTTGACGCTCGTGTCGGTCACGGAAAGTTTGGCGATGGCGTTTTTGTCTGCGGGCAGCGACAACGCGTATTCGCCGAGTGAGTTTACCGGTCTGGCGGTGGGCGATCTTTTCAAAGGCACTCTGGGCCGCGATGTCGGCAGCATTGTGACGGCCCTGGATTTAGCGGGCAACTTCACCGCTTCTGCTGGAGCGCTGATGGTTCAGCGCACATCGATCGCGGGTCTGACGATCGCTGGCGGCGTGCTGACGAACATCGTCGCGGGTGATGATATTTCCAATGTCGTCATCGGCAAAGGATTCAGCGCGCCCAATGGCGAGAGCGTGAATTCGATCTTAACGGGGACCGCGGCTACTGGGACGAACATCATGTTGGGGAGCCTTGTGCTGTCGGTGAATTTTTCAATGCCAGCGGGCCTGTCCGGCGGGGACATCACGGGCGTGACGCTTGCGACCACCGCCTTCGAGATTCGTACCGGTGAAGGTGGAGTCGGAGGCGCGGGAGGATCGGTAAAAAATGTGACGCTCAAACAAGCATCGCAAAACGTGGCGATTGAGGCGGGCGGCGGTGGGACGGGCGGCGCGGGAGGAGCTATCGAGGGAGTCACCATTACGGGAATGCATATCGATCAGTTGTTCATCGCGGCGGGTGACGGAGGTGACGGGACTGCTGTGGGAGCGGGCGGTGCGGGCGGGTCTTTGAAAAAGGTGATCATCAACGTGGAGGCTGCCACCTCATCCCCTACGACGATCAATACGGGCAGTGGCGGCAGCGGCGGAACAACATCCGGGAATGGCGGCCGCGGCGGTGACCTTTCGGAAGTTACATTCACCTCGAAGAACGGGCGCGTTCAGCCGATCAAACTGATTTCGGGCGGAGGCGGAGGCTCCACGTCAGGAGTCGGTGGCGACGGTGGTATCGTGAGCAAGATTGCGGTGAAGATTGTCGATAGCAACGGCGGATTAACCATCTCCGCGGGGGGCGGAGGCAACAGCGCCAACGGTGCGGGCGGGCAGGGCGGCGGGATCATCGGCGTTGCATTTACCGGAGGCGCGACGCGTGGTGCTTCAGTCTTCAGCGGCGGCGGCGGCGGTGATGGAAGCAGCGGCAATTCCGGCAATGGTGGAGCGGTATCGAAGATCACGGCCGCAGTCGGGTCGAGTAACGGGAACTTCACTCTGGTGGGCGGAGCCGGCGGCGACACGGCTGGAGGAAATGGCAGCGGCGGAGCCGGCGGCGCGGTGAGCGACAGCAAGCTCACCATCGGCGCGGGCCTCAGTGCCTCGGGCGACGTCCAGGTGGAAGGTGGGTCCGGCGGCAATGGCGCAGGTTCTGGACGCGGCGGAGATGGGGGCGCGATTATCAATCTCGTGGCGAGCGTCCCATTTGCGAACGACACCGTTGTTTTCTCGGGCGGCGATGGGGGAGATGGCGGCACCTCGGGCTCCGGGGGGGCTGGCGGCGGTTTGTCAAAGGTGAGCTACACATCTTCGCTCACGGACAGCTCGGTTACTTTCAGTGCTGGTACAGGCGGTAATGGCCGGGGCGGTGGCGCAGGCGGCGCGGGCGGCGCGATTACGGGTTTTACGTCCAAGATTACCAACATGCTCGGGACGGGCGCGTTTAGTGTGCTGGCTGGTTCGGGCGGCAACGGCAATGGTGCCGGTGCGGGCGGCGTGGGCGGCGCGATTGCGACTGTGAACACTTCTTTCGGCACGTTGCGGGGGCTGCTGAATATCTCTGCCGGCGATGGCGGAACGGGCGGTGGCGTCGGTGGAGTGGGCGGAGCGGCAACGGGGATCACCGTGAGTGCATTGCGGGTCGATGGTGCCCAGACGATCGCTGCGGGGGATGGCGGCGCTGGAACCGGCTCCGGGAATGGCGGAGCAGGCGGATTGCTCTCGGCTGTGACCGTGACCGAAACTCATGCTTCATCGAGCGTGAGTGTCTCGGCGGGAGATGGAGGGAACGGCGGCGCATCGAACGGAGCGGGCGGAGCAGGCGGATTGCTCACAACGGTGACGGCGAAGTTTGGCCGCGTGGAGGGCGTGATCGACATTTTCAGCGGAACGGGCGGGAACGGCGGAGGAACTGGAATCGGTGGAGGTGCCGGAGCTCTTTCCGCGGTGAAACTGAATGCGCAGTTCGCAAACGGTTCGATTGGCATCAATGCCGGTAACGGCGGCGATGGCGGCACGGGCGGCGGCGGGGGAATCGGCGGCGCGGTGTCGGGCGTGACCGTCGTCGCAGCAGTCGTGGACGCATCGACGACGGTCGGCGGCGGTGAGGGCGGTGCTGGATTCGGCGCAGGCGCAGGCGGTGCGGGCGGCGGTGTCACGGCGAGCAGCATCACGATTCCCCTCGTCTCGAATACGAACGGCGACATTCTTTTCTCGGGTGGAAATGGCGGCGATGCGGCGACCGGGATCGCCGGCGCCGGCGGCACTGTGGAGCGCGTGAAAATCAGCACCGCGACCACGAACGATGAGTTGCGTATCGCTGCCGGCAATGGCGGATTCAGCACTGGAGGAGTGGGCGGGGCGGGTGGACACGTCCGCGGGAACTCGATCACTTCCACGGAGTTTGCGGATAGCAATGTGAGTTTTACCGCCGGCAATGGCGGCCTCGGCGGCGGTGCAGGCGGCAATGTCGAATCCAATACCGCGACCCTGCGCACCATGAATGCGGGCTCGGTCTCTGCGAGCGGCGGTGCGGGCGGAACCGGAAACTCCGGTGCCGCAAACGGCGGTGCGGGTGGCGGGGTGAGCGCCTTCTCGGTGAAGGCAAAGAGTTTTATTTCGGATCTGGATGTATCCGCCGGAGATGCCGGCATCGGCAACGGAAATGGCAACGGCGGCGCGGGTGGAGCACTCACGGGAATCACCGCGACAGCAGGGACCTTTGGTTCGTTCACCGCACGCAGCGGTGAGGGAGGCAATGGAGTCGGCACGGGCATCGGCGGCGCGGGTGGCCTGTTCAGTGGCGTCGCGATATCCGGTGCGATTCGGGGAGGCAACGGGTCCTTCATTTCGGGTGACGGTGGCCTCGGTGGCGCAAGTGGCAATGGCGGGGCCGGTGCGCGGATGGAAAAAGCAAAGGTCGCGATCTCCGGAGGCGAATTCGGAAACATCGAGCTCAGGACAGGAATCGGCGGCAACGGCATCGCAGGCGGTGCGGGCGGCGACCTCGTCGGTCCGGTGGTCTCGCTCGGCACGACGGGACTCGGTGCCACGATCGTCATCCAGTCCGGCGCAGGCGGCAACGCCACAACGGGAACCGCAGGACGGGGCGGGACGATAACCGCGCCCATGCTCACCAATGCCGGCTCCGTCACGTTACGTGCGATATTTGCCGCTGGCGGCGGTGTCTCCACCAGCGGAGTCGGCGGCGCGGGCGGCGCAGTGCTCGATGCGGTCGTCGCGGAGAGCGGATTTTCGACTGGTCAGGTCGACGTGTCCTCGGGCCCCGGCGGCAATGGAGGAACCGCCGGCGGCGCCGGCGGCGACATCCTGCGGGCAAAGCTTACGGAGAAAGGCGGCAGTCCGTTCGGCACATACCAGGCCGGCCGTGGGGGGATTGCATCCAGCGGCCAGGGCGGCAACGGCGGGAATGTAATTGGCATCACGATTTCAGACGCGCTCAATCCTGCATTTTACTCCATCGAGTCGGGCTCCGGAGGCAATGGGACCACGCTCGGCGGCAGTGGCGGCGACGTAAAGACCATTGCGGTCAGCGCACCAAACTCACGCCTCGCGATGCAGGCAGAAAACGGAGGCAACGCCGCGACCGGCGGAGCAGGCGGAAAAATCAGCGGCCTCACCGGCAACTTCGCCATCCTGAACTTCATCGCTGGAAACGGCGGAAATGGAACGACCGGCGCAGGCGGCAACGGCGGCTCCGTCGATTCGTTTAACGTCACGATCTCCCGATACACCGAGCTCTTCAATGCCGGCACCGGCGGCAACAGCACCAGCGCTGCCGGCGGCCTCGGCGGCAGCGTCTCGGGAATCAAAGTCATCGGCGACATCGGGCGGTTCGAGGGCGCGCAGAGCTTCGGCACAGGCACCAACTCCATGACCGGCCTCTACGTCGGCCAGGGCGGAGTGGGCGTTGGCGCGGTTCGCGCAAACAACGGCTCGGTCTTAAACGTCACCGCAAAGCGCATCGCCACAATCCTCGCCGGCGACATCGACGCCCTGCCTGCCGACCTCGGCGTGGAGAACGCCGTCTTCGCCATCGCCGGAGTCGTCGCCTCCAAAATCGGCACCGACCTCGACCTCGACGGCATCTTCGATTTCACCGACACTGGCGCGCCCGGCTTCCTGCTCACGGACACCGACATCGTCATCGACGGCATCGTCATCGTCCGCGCAGCCGGCTTCACCGCCACATCGCTCAGCGTCGCTCCTCTCAAACTCGAAACCGTTTGATGCAATAACGCGCGGCCCTACTTGCCGCCCATCAGCACCAAAAGGCCCGCGAGAATCAGCGCCGCACCGCCCGCGATTCGCCACGTGAACGGTTCGCCGAGCAGCATCACCGACAGCGCCAGCGTCACCAGGATGCTTCCTTTATCCACCAGCGAAACGAACGACACCGTGCCCTCTTTCATCGCCCGGTAGTAGCACACCCACGACACCGTCGTAGTCAGCGCCGAGAGCGCGAGAAACCCGATGGACCTGCCGCCTGCCGTTCGCAGCGAAGCCGTGCTCGCATTGCCCCAAAGGAACAGATTGGCCACGACGAAAACACACACGAAAACAGAACGCACCGCGAGGCCGAGGTCGGCGCTCAGAGTTTTCAGTCCCGCCTTCGCGACGACCGATGTGAGGCCCGCGAAGATCGCGGAAACAAGCGCATAGATTTTCCATTTCTCCATGCGCCCACCGTGGGCCACCACGCGCCGATTGTCACTCCCCCTGCACGGAAGCCGCCTACCTTTGCAGAGCCCCGATCAGCTCATTCAGCTTATCCACCACCGCCTGAAGCTCCGCCTGCGTCGGCGGATTGCTCACGGTAAATGGGATCGGTGCCACCGAGTTTGGATTGCGCGCCGTGCCGGAAATCTCGCCCGCCAGCGTCGCGTTCGACACTTCGCCCGGAGCCCCCGTATCACCCGCTGGGATGGTGAATGAAAGCTCCACATTGCTCCCGAACACATTCACCTGCGCCCCAGCCGGAGAGCCCGGCGTCCCCGTCGTCACCGAGCCGATTTGGATATTGGAAAACGCCGGACCGACCGGCCCCGGAGGCCCCGCCGGAATCGCCGCGATGGCGTCGTTGAGCGCGTTTAATTGCCCACGCATCTCCGCAGAAGAAAGCGGCGAGTTGTTTACAGGTTTCGATGGATCAAATGGCATATAGTTCGTTCATGGTTGTTGGTTGAAAAAGAAGATGCGGGGGCCGTGGTCAGTCGTGGCTCACGCAGCCCCCCTACGTGATTCCCCGAAACACGACGCGCAAAGTAGCCGCCAGTCCCTTTGCGGTCTTGGGAGTCCCGCGATTACCGACGTAGCTGCGACGCCCTCGTCGCAGGAGGTGCCTGCGACGCCCCGTCGCACAGCGGAGCCAATGGCGGCGAGGCGCCGTCGATACCCTCCTGCGACGAGGGCGTCGCAGCTACGACCCACTTCCATGGTTTGGTCGCTGTGCGAGTTGCGTCCAGCCGCCAAGGGACTGGCGGGCTACTATTAGCCATCGCCGCATATCCCCGGCAGATGCTCATCGCCACCCCGGCACCCACGACTTCGGAAAGTCGGGCTCCGTCGCCGCAGCTCCGGGCATCGGCCTCGCACCCTTCGGGCTGGTCATCGGCAGCTTCAGGCCCCTCGTCCGCAGCCCCGAGCATCCCCGCCGTACCCCGCAGGCTCCGGCGACGCACCCCGAGGCTCCGGCCCGCCACCCTTCGGGCATCGGCGGCGAGCCTCCGGGCATCGACCCGCCACCCCGCAGGGCACCGATTGCCTGCCCGAAAGGCCCCGTTCACCACCTCCCCGGCACCGGCCCGACACCCCGGAGCTCCGCCTTCGGAGCCCCGGAGCACCCGATCGCCACCCCAAGGGCTCCGATCGACCACCCCGGAGGCCCCCGATGACCACCCCAAGGGCACCCCTATTTCGCCTTGCAGGGTATTCATTTCGTGGGTTTTGCAGCAGATTCCCGGCTATTCCTATGGGGTTGGTGGAGTTTCAGGGTCCTCAGGGTCGCCCGCGACACCGGGGAAGCGCTCCTTCAATTCGTCATATACCGAATCCGCCCCCGCCACATCACGACGCGCCGCCTGACGCACCGTCTGGTAAAACGACAGGTCCGACAGCCAGATTTCGCTCCCCACCAGCAGGTGCGTGTCGTCCACCATTTCGTAGAGCTTCCCCACTTCGCGCAGGATGTCCGCCAGCGCCAAGCGCAGCGCACGGTCCTTATCCACCTCCACCACGCTCACAAACGGGGGCACCAGGTTCGGCGCACTCGTCATGTAGCTCTTGCATTGTTCATCAAAGGCCAGCGACGCCGCCCCGAGTTTCGGGAGCTGGATACGCTCGTCCTTGGTGAGATTCAGGAGAAAAGGCATGAGCGCCTTGATCTCGATGATCTTGGTGAGGATTGCAGTTTTGTTCGCCGCGGTAAGTTCCGCGGACACACGATTATCATTTGGCATATTAGTATTGTTGTTGTTTGTAGCCAGCCCATCCCACGAAGCCCCAAACGCATCCCATTGAAGTGACGGATCGGAATCCCATGTAAGCGGTGCTGGCATGGGCAGGAGAAAAGCACACCGCCCTCCCGCGGTCACCGCTAACACTCTAGCATTGACCTCACTGTGTCATCGCAGTTCCGGGACCCGTAGCTCGACATTCCAATGTCGAGGGCAAACGTGTGAAGTAATTCGCGCGTTCTCCCGCCCGAAAACGTCGAAACTCGACTTTGGAAAGTCGAGCTACAGCCTCCCAGTCTCCTCGTCTCCTCGTCTCCCAGTCTCCCAGTCGCCTCCTCACGCCGCCATAGGTTCCCGCCATCGCGGCTTCAGTCGCGCATCCATCCGCGCCTCCGCCAGCGCCAGAAGCCTCGACCTCGTCATCCCCAGCCCGTTTGCAATCAGCCCCAGCGTATCCAACCGCACCGAATGCGTCGCAAACTCCAAAAACCGCACTTGCTGACGCGACACCCCGATGAACTCCGCAAACTGCTCCAACGTCATCCCCCGAACCGCCCGTTCTTCTTGAAGGATGATTCCGATTTCCACACACAGCGGGTCTGTATGCTTGCGGGGCTCCGTCGATTTCATGGGGATAGGGGAAAAGCGATTTAGAAGAAAAAACAAACCCCACCCAGCGCACCCGCGCCAGCCACCCCGAAACATCTGGAACTGAATTGGAACTGCTTCATGGGAGAAAATTCCACCGAATGGCTGGCCGGTTGGCAAGCGGGAAGTATAAAAGGATAGAAAAATATTCTAATACCTGGCCATGCGCACGATCTGCGTGTGAACTCCGTTCCACGCAATGAAACCTCTATCTTACATCGACTTGTTCGCCGGTTGCGGCGGTCTGAGCACAGGGCTGCACCTTGCGGGATGGAAGGGACTCTTCGCGATCGAGAGAAACGCATCGGCATTTTCTACTCTCAAAGCGAATCTGATCGATAAACGAAACCACTTCAAATGGCCCCGATGGCTTGAAAAGACGAATTGGGATATCAAGGAATTGCTGAAACAGAAGGCCACCGAGCTCGCAGCCCTGAAAGGGAAAGTGGATTTGGTTGTCGGGGGGCCGCCGTGTCAGGGATTTTCGATGGCGGGTCGACGGAGAGAAGGCGACGAGCGAAATACGTTGGTGCACTCCTACTTGGCATTCGTCGAACTCGTTCAACCACGCGCAATCCTGTTTGAAAATGTCCGAGGCTTCACGATGAAGTTCAAGGCCAACGCTAACTCACAAGCGGGTATCCCGTACTCACAACTGGTGCTCGAAAAGCTTCATGCACTCGGATACGGCGACGCCTGCGGCGAGATTATCGACATGTCTGACTACGGCGTGCCACAGCGCCGCCAGCGCTTTATAGTTATTGCCACTCGTGAAAATCGGGCGGGGCAGGTGTTTGACTTGATGAAGAGTAGCCGCGCCAAATTCCTTAAAGAGAAAGGCATTCCCAATTCAAACTCGGTGAGCGCCGCCCTATCGGATCTTCAGCGCTGCCACGGCACGACCGACTGCCCCGATTCATTGCGTTTTCAGTCCGGCGTCTCCTCGGAGTCGAGTTCAGGACTACAAACTCACCTCCGCAAGGGACTCGAACGATACACACCAGACAGCCATCGGTTCGTGAATCATACGGCGGAGGCCGAGGCTGTCTTCACTCGACTGCTGGCGGGAGCGCGCAAAAATCACACAATTTGTGGAGACGAGCGCATTCCTTTCGGATTGAAGAAGCGCAGCGTAAAAGTTCTCGATAAAGACCAACCAGCCCCAACCGTGACAACGATTCCCGATGATTTCATTCACTATTCCGAAGCACGGGTGATGACCGTGAGGGAAAGTGCGCGGTTACAAACATTCCCCGACTGGTTCGAATTCAAGGGACCATATACAACTGGAGGCAGCAGGCGAGCACTTGAGGCACCGCGATATACTCAGGTTGGAAATGCAGTGCCCCCGTTATTTGCCGAATTGGCGGGTGGTGCCCTCAAGGGGATCCTTTGCGATGAGTAAAAAACTCCAGTTCAGAGTTAGCGCAGCTCTCAAGAGTGTGATCGGGAGGGATCTCATCACGAACGACTTCGTTGCCATCTTCGAACTCGTAAAGAACTCGATCGACGCAGGAGCCTCCAAGATTGTCATAGTTTTCGATTTAGAGAAGGGAGCGAATTCGTGCATCCGAGTTGTTGATAATGGCAAGGGGATGTCTTTCGAAGACATAAAGGACAAATGGCTCTTCGTCGCTTATTCTGCCAAAAAAGAAGGAACCGAAGACCGGCAAACGAAGGTATATGCTGGGAACAAAGGGGTTGGCCGGTTCTCGTGCGACCGTTTGGGCGAAAAACTCGAACTCCAAACAAAGACAAAAAAGAGTCCATCAGTAAATGTAGTCACTGTGAATTGGGGTGCATTTGAGCGCAGTGCGGAGGATCTATTCTCGAAGATCGACGTTGAATACGAAGAGTCCGAAAGCTTCGATGTGCCTGAGTTCGCTCCTCGTGAATCAGGCTTGGCTATCCGAGTTTCAGAAATCAGAGACGCCAAATCATGGACACGCAATAAGCTCATCCTGCTGAAGTCGAATCTCGCAAAACTCATCAACCCGTTTGGAAGTAAGGGGGATAAGTTCACAATCGAAGTCCGCTGTGACCGAGAGGCTAACTCCGATCAGGAATTGCTCCGGAGTGCTACTGAGATGGACGACGCCCCTCAGGTCGTTAATGGGATCGTCAGGAACTCGATTTTGGCGAATCTTGAAGGAAGAACCACCTGGTTGGAGGCGAAAATCGAACCGGACGGATTTCTATACTCATCTCTGCACGACCGAGGGCAAATGATTTATCGAGTAAGGGAGAAATTGGATGACGAGTTGCGCGTTCTTGAGAAATCCGAAATGGCTGCCAACCTATTCTTCCTGAATTTTGCAGCTAAGAACTCATTTAAGAGGATTATGGGAGTCCGCTCTCGTGATTTCGGATCCGTATTCCTCTTTCGCAATGGATTCCGGGTTTTCCCAGTTGGCGAGGAAGGGGATGACTATTGGGGGTTGGATCGAAGGAAGGGGCAAGGTGTTCGCAGATTCTTGGGTACTCGCGATATTCTGGGGAAGGTAGATGTTCACGGCACCGAGGCGCACTTCAAAGAGTCATCAAGTCGCGACAAGGGCCTAATCGAAACACCAGCTGCGAGGGCATTAGACGTTTGCTTTCTCCGATGCGTCAAAAAGTTAGAGCGATACGTCGTCGGTGTATCTTGGATGGATCAATTGGACAAAGAGTTCGAAACGTCTGAGCGAATGTTTCTAGATGGAAACAGACTTAGAATCATCGAACTGATTGGAGACCTATCCAGTTCGAAGGAAGTCGAGGTTTTAGAATACAATCGAGACCTCATCGGGATTCTGAGCGAGAAAGCAGAAGGGTTTGAACCCTCTCTATCGACGCTCAGGAAACTAGCGGAACGTCTTGGGGACGACAATCTCGCAAAGGAAGTAACGAAGGCCGAATCTGCGCTTAAACGGGCGAAGAGCAACGAGCGCGAAGCATTGGCACTAGCCGAGCAAGAAGAGAATGCCCGACGTGAGGCAGAGAAGGCTGCGGAAGCCGCGCGGATTGAGGCGGAGGCTGCAAAATCCGCTTATCACGAAGAGAGGAAGCGGAATGTGTTTCTCACGAGTACAGGATCGCGGGACAAAGAGCAGTTGGAAAATTTTATTCACCAGATGATCTATTTTGCCGGCCACAATAAGCGCCTAATTAAGAATCAACTTCGTGCAATCTCTATCAAACAAGGTGCGGAGTGGGTTAAAGTCCGAGAGGCGTTCTTTCAACTCGAAGAAGGGATTGAGAAGATCATTTCCACATCGCGCTATCTTACGGCAGCGAATTTCCGAATGATCTCGGGCAAGATCGATGGCGATCTTATCGCGTTCATTCATGAGCATCTCACAGTAATGGCCCCTCGCTTCACTTCGGGCATTGAGATTGAAGTCTCTGCTCCAGACAAGGAGTTCAAGATGGAATTCCCTCCAATTGAGATGGGAATTCTTTTCGACAATCTCATTTCGAATGCCAAGAAGGCGCGGGCTTCCAAAATCACCTTCAGATTATCGATCGAAAGCGGCGTCCTCCAAGTCCGAGTAAGGGACAATGGTCGCGGTTTGGCACCCGAAATCAATGATCCGAACGAGATTTTTGAAAAGGGCTTCACTCGAACGAACGGCTCGGGGCTCGGCCTTTATTTCTGTCGTGAACAGGTCGAGAGGCTAGGCGGGCAGATAGTTGCACTCCCACGGGATGGGGATAAGGGGTTTGGAGTTTTGGTGAAATTTGTAACACGATGAAAATTAATTACGAAATCTTGTGGTTTGAGGACCAGCCGCGGGCGTTAGAGCACGATCTTGAAAGCATTGGACTGTATCTTGAGTCGTCGGGCTATACCATCAACGTCGACATGAAGAGCGTGATAACTGGCGCAGAAGTGGACCGGATCGCTGAGCGAATCGCCCGCTACAACAAATACGACATGATTGTTTGTGATTATGATATGGGAAACAGCCCCGACGGTTCGAATATTGCCAGAAAGCTTCGGGCGGAAGTTTATACCGACATGGTGTTTTACAGCGGAAAAGCGCCGGACGATCTCCGAAAGATACTTTTCGAGAACAGAGTGGATGGAGTGTTTGTGGTGGATCGGGCAAAACTGGCCGATGAATTCGAGATGATTCTTGAAGATCACATCAAGAAGGCGTGCGATGTAAACGGCATTCGCGGAATCGTCATGGATGAGACGAGCCGATTCGACCGAATCCTCCGAGAGAAGTGTGCCAAGGTTCTTTCCGATGCAAAACCAGATAGATTGGAAGCCGTGAGAAAAGACCTTGTGAAGCGCATCACAAATAGCGCGCAGAGTCGGCTGAAAAAGGCTGAAAAGATAACATGTCCAATCGCTGCCCTGAGTGACTTCCAGACGTCGGACTTCAATCTTGTCAGGCACCGGCTCGCAGATCTCATGAAGGATGTAGCGGCTGTAGCCAGTCTGCTTTCCGACAACGGGCAGCTAAAGGGAATGCAGGATCTTCGAAACCGACTCGCCCACTTAGAGTGCATTTACTCTGATGATGGTTGGATGCGCCTTTCAGACAACGTGGATGATAGATTCGATTTTGAGAGGTTTCGTGAGATTAGAAGAACACTTCGAGAGATCGGGCTCGCCCTCCTCGATATATAGTATCCAGACCTACCTTCTTCCAAGGTCTCCAACATGCCGGGGAATTACGACGCGCGAAAAATCATCGTCCTGTGAGTCGCTAAGAACGCTGTGTCCGGCAATGCGGCATCATCGGGAAACCCGAGAGGCTGCATTTCGTAATCCGCAAAACTGGTTCGGATGATGGCGAGCGGCAATTCGCCTTTTAGTCTCGGTGAAATTAGGAGGCGCAGCTTTTCATCAAACGAGATGAGCCCACGATCAAACGCGGCATCGTGGAGGCGTGAAAGGCAGATGCCGTTGCGGACGTCGAGCCGATGTTGTGGATGTGTCCCCCATGGCAAGATGTGCGAAGCAATCAGTAACTCCCGGACTGCAAGCCGTGTGATTCCACAACGCCCTCCCGAGTTGTTTAAGACGGCCTCGCGGAAGTAGTCCTGCCCGCGCCGAAGTTTCACATTTCCGATTGTCTCTGTGGGACCAAGCGGCGGACGTTTACGAATGCAGACGCCCTCTTTAGGAGTTACTTCGATGTCGCTCGATTCATCGACCCCAAACAGATTGCGGAACGCAGCTTCGCTTGCTGGGGCAGCCTCATTAAGGTCCGCGTGAAACTCTTCCCAAACAGTCCGGTCAAGCACACTGGAACCCGCGAGGCCCTTGATTCCACGGAGCTTTAGCGCGGGGTCCAGCGATGCGAAGTTCGACAGCTTCATCGCGAGGCTGTTTGCCCCTCGCCCAAGTTTCTCCGCAAGCGCGATGATCGAAGGCTGGCGTGCGTGAAGCTGCCCAAAGGTGAGCTTGTGGTAGAGATTCAGTGCGATGAACAGTTCATCGCGGGTCCAATTTTTGCGGAGAGACATTCCATGAAACTATCGAGGTAGCGCTTAGCATGGAAGCCATGAATGCCCGACGTCTTCACGAAAGCGAAACGCAGCGAGGTGATGTCGCGCATCCGGGGGAGCGGCTGCGGAGTTGCGGTTGATTGCGCTGTTTCGCGAACACGGCATCACGGGCTGGCGGCGGAAGGCGCGGGTGTTTGGAAAGCCGGACTTCGTTTTTCCCAAGGTGCGCGTGGCGGTAGTTGCCCTGCCCTTCGCCAGGGCTCCGCGTCGAGGCTCCGCATAAAGGATAAACGCTTGCGCGTCACGCGGTGTGGATGGCTGTTATTGCCCTGCTTTGCGGCAGGGCTACGCAGTGAGGCTACGCATAAGAAGATGCGCTTGCGCGCTACGCGTTGGCACGGCTGCCCGAGACACGCGACGATGCCGAAGACCAACCGAGCGTTTTGGGGTGTGATTAAAAAGCGGAACAAGCAAAGTGTGAAGCCGAAGCCCGTAGGGCTGGCAGGTGCATAGCTGTGGGCGTAAGAATGTGGGTGGCCGTAACAAAAGAGAAGCAGTCCCGACATGTCGGGACGACGCCCCGTCGTAGAAGCGACGCCCCGTCGCTTTGGAGGTGCCAGCGGCGCCCCGCCGCCTCTGCCTTGCCATCCCGAGGCGACGATGGCGTCGCCTACACTGCAAGCGACGGGGCGTCGCTTCTACGACACGCTTGCGCGGGCCGACCGCATAGGGGCGTAAGCCCATGCCCAGCCCAGCGGAATGCTCATCTGCGCTTCGATTCGCCGCGCTCAGGTTCGATTGTTCCCCTTTTAATCACACCGGGCGTTTTGGACTGAAAAACTTTCGCGCAACAAGGCCCGCGACCGGAAGGTGACGCGGACGCTTCGCGCCGATGGCTGGTGCGTCCTGCGCGGCTGGGAATGCGCCCTCACCCGCCGCCGCGCCCCCGCCGCCGCGCCCCCGCCGCCGCTCCCCCGCGACGGTGCGCCGCATTGCGCGGGCGGTGGCGGCTTGAGGCGCAGGGCACGCAATTCCTTGCGGGGAGATATTGGGCACTGGTCCGGCTGGATTTGAGGCACGCAGGAAATGGCACTTTCGTGCTCGATTTTCGGCGGCCTTTCAGATTAATGGAATGCATGCACATTGAACCGCTAGAATCTCGGATCGCTCCCGCCACTTTCACTGTCACCACGAACACGGGCTCCGGACCGGGGTCGATTTATGAGGCTCTGGATTTTGCGAACTTCGACGCCGCGACGGATACGATTGTTTTCAGCCTGCCTGAGGGAAGCCGGGTGATCACGCTCCACAATCAGGAACTGCTGCCGGTGCTGACGACCAAGGTGATCATCGATGCGCGGACACAGCCGGGGTATGTGGATTCGCCGCTGGTGACGATCGACGGCGGCGCAAACGTCGCGGGGCCGGGTCTTCAGTTCCAATCGGGCGCGGCAGGCAGTGAGGTCTATGGGCTGAAGGTGACGCGCTTCGGCGAGGCGGGCATCCGCGTGGATGCAAACGACATGAAGATCATGGGCTGCGAGCTGACCGCGAACGTCGATGGCCTGAAGGTATTTGGCGGCGAAAATCTGCGGGTCGGCGGACCTGCGGCGGCGGAGCGCAATGTGATCTCGGCCAACTTTCAAAACGGGATCAGCGGCGTCTTTGCAAACGGCATTGTGATCGAGAACGCATATATCGGCGTATCGGCGTCGGGTCTCGCGGCGGCGGGCAACGGAATCTACGGCATTTCGTTGCAGGGGGCGGCCAACGCGACGATTGGCGGCGCGGCGAAGAATGTGATCTCGGCGAACGGATTCGGCGGAATCTATATTGAGGAGGCTTCGGGCACGGCGACGATCGGTGGGAACTGGGTGGGCGTGTATGCAGACGGAACCTTCAACACAGCGGGCAGGAATCTCGGTGCGGGAATCAATGTGTCCGGCAATGCGACCTTTCTCGTGGGAACCGACGGGACTGACGGCATCAGGAACATCGTGGCGAACAATCAGGGCATCGGAATTGCCGTCGGATATTCGGGCCAAGCGACGTCGCGCATTGTGGGGAACCTCGTCGGGGTGGCGCCGCAGGGTGTGGATTTCGTCGCCGCTCCAAATGTGACCGGAATCTACACGCAGGGATCCGGAGCAATCCGGGTGGGTGGCTTTGTGGAGGCGGCGTTTAATCGAATCGGCTCCAATCTCGAATACGGAGTCGCAGTGGAATCTCAGACGACGGATGTGGCGGGGAATATTTTTGCGAACAACGGATTCTTACCGGTGAGCATTTTTGGAAATCCGACGCCGGTGAATGATGACGATTCGAACTTCGAGGGCGACGGCATCACAAACTTCCCCGTTCTCGCGGGCGGATTCAGGGATGATGCCGGGACCTACAAGGTGAGCGGTGCCATCATCACCTCGTCTCCCGGCACCAGTCTGCGTGTGGATATTTACGGCTACATGGCGGCGACGAATACCTACACGTATGTGGGCAGCACCGGTGCGAGCACAGACAGCGACGGGAACGGGAGCTTCATCGAACCGGTGCCGGGAATCGCGGGCTTTTCGCAGATTGCGGCGATTGCGGTGACGAACACGAGTTCCGTGATGTCGCCGCTTGCGGCATTCGGAGTGGGCGCGGAGATCGCCGATGCGCATCCGCTGTCCCGTGCCGAAGGCAACACCGGCGGGCAGGAACTGACGTTTGAAGTGCGGCTGCTGGAGTCCTCGGCGACGCAGGTCTCCGTGTCGGTTGGTGCGGTGGCTCCGCTGGACCCGAATCCGCTCGCCGGGCTGGGCGTGGCGACGGCGGGAGTGGACTACACGATTTCTCCCGCAACGCTCACCTTCGCGCCGGGCGAAACGTCGAAGATGGTGACTTTGACAATCCTCGGAGACACCACGGCGGAACTGATCGAATACATCAACCTCGGCATCGTCTCGCCTGTCGGAAACGTGGTGCCGACGGATTCGCAGCAGATCGTCATCGTCACGAATGATGACACTTCGCTCCGCGTGGCGGCGGACCGGAAATCGGCAACGTGGCTGGATGTGGACGGCGATCTCGTGACGCTGAAGGCAACCAAGGCGGTGCTTGATGCCGCGGATTTTCAAATGCTCGTGGATGGTCCGCTCGGAGGGCAGTCGCTCTTTTCGCTAAACCTCTCGGATGCGGGAGCGGCGGCAAAGGGAGTGAATCTTTCCTTCACCGCGAAATACGACGGCACCAACAAGCGCGGCGACGGCTCCGTGCATATCGGATTTATCGATGCGACGGGCGTGGACCTCGGCACGGCGGCCATCCCCGGGGACCTCGGGCGCATCGCAGCGGGCGACGCAATATTCGCGGACGGCTCGGTGAAATCGCTGACGCTCGGCTCGTGGGGCGTCGTGGGCCTGAACGCGGTGAACGGCGATGGCAAACCGGGGAGCCCGTTCCGTGGGAAGCTGGGCAAGCTGACTGTGGCGGGCGATTTCCGCGGAGCGGTAATCGTCGATACCACTGCGGATAACAACGCGGCAGCGGGGAGCATCGGATCCATCACTATCGGAGGGGACATGAGCCTCGGTGCGCATGAGAAAACGGGTGTGATCGTCGCAAGCGGACCGATCGGAACGGTGAAAATCGCGGGAGAAATGCGCGGTGACCGCGTCTCCGGGCAGGCATTCATCCAGGCAGGCACGACACTCGGAAAAGTGGGCGTGGGCGGCATGCACTTCGCGGGCATTTACGCGGCGGGAAATGCAAATCCGCTGAAGGCTTCCGCCGCCGTGGCGATTGCGTCCGTGACCGTGCGCGGCTCCGTGGAGGACAGCACGATCGCCGCGGGAATCACCACTATCGGAACCTTCATGGCAGCACCTCCCCTGCCCGCCAACCCAGACGCGCAACTCGGTGCGCTGACGGTGGGCGGCGACTGGACACGGAGTTCCGCGGTTGCGGGTGTCAGCGCAGGAGCGGACGGCTTCTTTGGCACGGAAGACGACACGCTCGCGACACCGACAACCGGATTCAACAACAAGACAGCGATCCTTTCGAAGATCGCAAGTATTACCATCAAAGGTCACATCTACGGCTCGCCGGGCGACTCGGCATCCTACGGATTCGTCGCGCAGAACTTCGGGAAATTCACACGCGGAACCACCGTGCTTCCCCTCAACCCCGCTGCCAGCCCGCTCGACGTGCTGGGTCTCTCCATCCATCAGGATGTATTCCTGCGCGAGGTGATCTAATGCCGGGCATTCCCAGGCGGATCGGAACAGCGCGTTCAAGACTGAAAAACTTTCGCGCAACAAGGCCCGCGACCGGAAGGTGACGCGCACGCTTCGCGCCGATGGCTGGTGCGTCCTGCGCGTCTGGGAATGCGCCCTCACCCGCCGCCGCTCCCCCGCTACGGTGCGGCGCATTGCGCGGGCGGTGCCGGTCCGGATTTAGTGGCGCTAGTATGCGGTTCTCTTTTCGCAAAATGGGTGCTACGGTGCGGTCCATTATGAGCGTAACGATTTCGATTCCGGACGACATTGCAGCGGTGCTGGGCGGCTCTGCCGAAGAGCGCGAAGTACGCATCAAGGAAGCGCTCGCGCTGGAACTGTATCGAGAAGGGAAGATATCTCTTCGCCGGATCGGCGAACTCGCAGGCGCCGGCGGCGACTATTGGGCGGCGGATGCGTTTCTTTCGCTGCACGGGCTGCCGCTGAACTACTCGGTGTAAGATGTGGAGTCGGATAGCCGCGTGGCGGGGACTTTCATCCGCTGATCGTTCTGGTCGTCGCGGATACCGGGCCGACCCATTACCTCATTCAGATCGAGGGAGTGCGAGTTCTGCGAACCAGCGTAAAGGAGCGGCGTGCATCCTGCCGCCGCCTCTTGACGCGAAGCGCAAAAGTTCCGAGCGATGTTCTGCTTCCGTGCAGCCCACGAATCTGATTGGACGCTCCGCGTGCGAAGGCGGCGGCAGGATGCGCGCCGCTCCTTTACGCGCCTACCCAGGTCAAAGCATTTTCACTCAGGACGGGCTACCCGCCGACGATGGGAACGGTGGGGATTCTGGAGGCTGCTGCGGCGAAGGGGCTTGTCGATTTGCAAACCGCGCTTTCGGCCCTGCGGGAGACATCGTGTTATTTGAGCGAGGCAGTGATCGATAATGCACTCTCTCGCGATGCCGCACGGAAAAAAGATACAGCGAAGTGACGGCGCGGCGGAAGACCACTAATTTCCGCTCATCGGCGCTGATGTTTTCGCGGAAAGGATGCGCCGAATGATGAGCGGAGATAAGCGGTTCTCTTTTCGCCCTGGCGCAAAGGTGGGATTCGAGCCTGCAAAAAACCCGCTCGCCGAAGCAGTCCGCTGTGTTATCCTCCGGCGACATGAACTGGCATGAGGTCATCGATGAACGCAGTCTGGAGCTGCACGCAGTGATTGCGCGGATTTTGCGCGCCGAGCCGCAGAAGCTTGCGCTCGTGGTGAAGTGGATCGATCGATTTCTCGACGACCCCGATTATTCCGACCGGGGCAAAGATGCTTTGAGGGAATGGGAAGACATCATCGGGCAAGGTCTGCCGCGGGTGCTGGAGGTATTGGGCGACCGAAGCGACGAGGGGCAGCGCCTGCGCCAAAGCACGCCCTTTGCGGTGCTGATGCCGCAGGACGAACGGGCGGCGATTTTCGCAAAATATGAGACGCGACCAACTCGAGCACATCCTGCGGGCGTGTAAGGGAACGACTGGCGAGACGGAGTTTATCATCGTCGGCAGCCAGTCCATCCTCGGCAAACATCCCGATGCACCCCGCTCGCTGCGAGCATCCATCGAGGCGGATGTGTTTCCGAAACACAGGCCGGACCTCTCGCCCTATCTCGCAGGGAACCTCGGTGAACTTTCGCCATTCCACATGACCCACGGTATCTGGGTGGACGGTGTAGGGCCGGAGACGGCGACGCTTCCCGCAGGATGGGAAGCGCGGCTGGTGCGCGTGGAGAATGACAATACGGGCGGCGCGGTGGGCTGGTGCCTGGACCCGCACGATCTGGCGTACGCGAAGCTCGCGGCGCGCAGGGAAAAGGATGTGGCGTTTGTGGTGGAGTTGATTCGGCACAAGTTCATCCGTCCTTCGCGTATTGAGCGGTTTCTTGCCGATGCGGCGGACGACCTTCGCGAGCGGTTGCGCGAGGCTTGGACAATCTGCCGGGCGCGGGCGGCGGGTTCCTGAGCCGATGCCCGACGTCTTCACGAAAGCGAAACGCAGCGAGGTGATGTCGCGCATCCGGGGGAGCGGCTGCGGAGTTGCGGTTGATTGCGCTTGCGCAGTTCTCACACCTTTCTCCAGCAGATTCAGGGAGGCCCGCAGATTATTTGGAGATGGAAATCTGCGGGCCTCCCTGAATCTGCTGGAAAACTCAATACGCGGTGGTGGGGCGCTTTTCAGAGTGTGAGGAATTCGGGCTAATCTCCGCTCATCGGCGCTGATGTTTTCGCGAAAAGGATTTGCCGAATGATGAGCGGAGATGAGCGCCGATAAGCGGTTCTCTTTTCGATCTTTTACCGGTCGGACGGGGCAGCGAGTGCGTCACGGACGGATTTGGCGACGGCGGCTACGGAGTAGGGTTTTTGCAGGAAGAAGACGCCGGCTTCGATCCCGCCGGAGCGGAAGACGGCGTCTTCCGTGTAGCCGGAGCAGTAGATGACCCGGGTGTTGGGCGACAGGGGGCGGAGTTTTTCGACGAGTTCGCGACCGCCCATCTCGGGCATCATCATGTCGGTGAAAAGGAGGTCGATCGTGAGGTCCGGATTTTCGTCGAGGAGGGCGAGGGCGCGCCGTCCGTTCTCGGCGCAGAACACGCGGTAGCCGAGATCTTGCAATACGGTCTCGCCGAGTTCGCGGAGCATGGGCTCGTCTTCGACGATGAGGACGGTCTCGTGGCCGCATTCCATGGGCTGCGGGGCTTCGACGCGGGTTTCCACAGTGACGCTTTCCATGACACGCGGGAGATAGACCTTGAAGGTGGTGCCTGTCCCGAGCTCGCTATAGACGGAGATGTGGCCACAGCTTTGTTTGACGATTCCGTGGCAGGTGGCGAGGCCGAGGCCGGTGCCTTTCCCCTGCTCTTTGGTGGTGAAGAACGGCTCGAACAATCGCGCACGGACTTCCTCGGTCATCCCGGTGCCGGTGTCGCTGATGGCGAGCATGACGTATTCGCCGGGCTCCACCTCGTTGCGTATGTCGGCGTAGCTCTGGTCGAGGGTGACGTTTTCGGCGTTGATGGTGAGCTTGCCGCCTTCGGGCATGGCGTCGCGGGCGTTGACAGTGAGATTCAGGAGGACTTGTTCGAGCTGGCTTTGGTCCACGGCAACGTTGCCCACATCGGCATCGGCGATGGTGGCAAATTCGATGGCATCACCGAGGAGTCTGCGAAGCATCTTTTCCATCTCAGCGATTGCGGTGACGAGATTGATGACGCGGGGCTTGAGGACCTGCTTGCGGCTGAAGGCGAGGAGCTGGCGGGTGAGGCCGGCGGCCCGCTCGGCGGCTTTGAGAATCTCGCTTACCTGCTGGTGTGCGGTTGAGGACTCAGGGAGCTGCATCATCGCGAGGTCTGAATAGCCGATGATGGCGGTGAGGATGTTGTTGAAATCGTGGGCGACACCACCGGTGAGCTGTCCGATGGCCTGGACTTTCTGGGATTGCTGGAACTGCTCTTCGATGCGGCGTTTGTCGGTGACATCGCGGCTGTTGAAGACGATTCCGCGAACTTCGGGTGCATCGAGAAGGTTGTTGCCGCAGCCTTCGAGAACGCGATAGCTGCCATCCTTGTGCCGGAAGCGGAAGCTGAGGAGGGGGGTGTTGCCGTGGCTCTGGAGGGCGCTGATGAATGACTGCATGACCCGCGGAACGTCGTCGGGATGGAGAAAGTCGAATGCGTTTTTACCGAGGTAGTCGTCGCGGTGGTAGCCGAGGTCCTTTTCGATGGAATGGCTCTCGAAGCGGATGGTTCCATCGGCATCGAGGATGGTGATGAAATCGAGCGAGTATTCGGTGAGGTGGCGGAAATACAGTTCGCTCCGCTGAATCCGGTCCAGAGTCTCGGTCTTTTGAGCGAGTGCGGATTCCGATGCCACGCGGGCCGCGCGCTCAATTTCCAGCATTCGCGTAAGGCGCTGTACTTCGGCGGATTGAACATCCGTGGAGTCGGTGATGGAAGTGTGCAGGCTCATGAAATTGAAAAAACGCCGGGATGATCGGGCACTCCTGACTCCAGCATGGCGTGTTCCACGGCAGATGAATCGTGGCACGAATGTAAATGGTATGATATGTGCGCGGGCCGCTTGCTCATGCTCCATCGAAAAACTCTTCTGTCCGCCATTTCCATTCTCGCAATACCCGGCATCTCGATTGCCGCAGGTCTTTATCCCACGGGCCAGACGGCGCGCTCGATGTCACTCGGCGGCGTGGATGTCACGGGCGGCACCAGTCCTGTCGATGCGCTGGCGAATAATCCAGCGAGCCTCGCAGCATTCCCGAATCCCACGGCTGGTTTTTCACTGACGTACGCGCAGGCCGAGGGGACGTTTTCGAACAAGTTTAACGCAAGCGCGTCGATGCGCGAATCGGGCATCAAGCCGGGACTGGCTCTGGCGCTCCCGCTCGGCAGCGGATGGACGGCGGGATTCGGATTTGTCCCTGACATCGCAATGCGGGCGCGATGGAATTTTGTCGATGCACCCGGCGGTGCCGACGGCGGGACCAGCTATGGACTTCGGGCGCACGAGTCGGAAATCATAGCCCTTCGGACGACGGCCGCCCTATCGTGGCAGGCCACCGAAACGCTCTCCCTCGGCGCAAGCGTCGGTGCGGTGTATAATGAAAACCGGCTGAACGCGCCTTACACGTTCCAAAACCAGGCGACGCTTCGCACCGTGAAGACGCTCCTCGATTTGAACACAACCGGCACGGGTTGGGGCCTCCAGACGGGGTTGAACTGGCACCCGACAAAAGATCTCTCCGTGGGGCTCTCCTACCGGAGCGAAGTGCGGATCGAGTCCGACGGCACGGCACGCGGCGATGCCCGCAGTCAGCTCGATCGATTGGGCCTCGGGGGAGCGAGGTCGGATTTTGCATACGATGCCGGAGTCAATAATACGCTTCCGCCCATGGTATCGCTGGGTGCGCAGTATCAAGCCAGCGCACGCCTGCGACTCGCCGCGCAGCTCGACTGGATCGGGTGGGAACGCACTTTCGACACGCTGGTGGTGGACCTCAAAAACGGGAATAACGACGATTTGAACGGACTGACCAAATCCCGCAACATCCACGACGAGATCCCGCTCAACTGGCGGGACCAATGGGTGGGACGCATCGGCGCGGAATACGCGTTGTCGGACTCCACGATGCTCCGCGCCGGCTACGCATACTCCCCCAGCCCGGTCCCGGGTGAAACCCTCACGCCCCTGAACGCTGCAATCTCCGAGCACACCGTAGGCGTCGGCATCGGACACACACGAGGCGCGTGGACCTGGGACTTCGCAGCGCAAGCGGACATCCCCCACACCCAGTCTGCGGGAAGATCGACACTGGCCGCCGGCGAATACAACAACAGCAGTGTGAAAGTCGGCATCTGGTCCCTCTCGATTTCCACGCAATACAAGTTCTAGGGCCTGCGGAAGCCTAGCAGGCGGGGGCGCAGTTGCCTCCAGCGCGCATCGACGACTTGGATCAGCGGGAGACCGGCGGCAGCGCAAACGCGACCAGACTGCCGCCTGCGGGACGTCCGGATTTTCCTCCGCCTGCCGAGATGACGACGTATTGCCGCCCTTTGACCATGTAGGTGCTCGGGGTTGCGTTGCCGCCGAAGGGCAGCTTCGTTTTCCAAAGCACCTTGCCGGTTTCCTTGTCGAAAGCGCGGAAGGTTTCATCGGCAGTCGCGCCGATGAAAATGAGGCCGCCGGCTGTGACGACGGGGCCGCCGTAGTTTTCGGTGCCCGTCGGGGCGATGCCGCGGGCGGTGAGTTCTGCGTATTCGCCGAGGGGGACTTTCCATTTGAGCTCGCCGGTGTTGAGGTTCACGGCGTTCAGCGTGCCCCATGGCGGCTTGATTGCAGGGTAGCCTTCCTTGTCCAGCCAGCGGCGGAATCCGCCAAATGCGTAAGCCGGCGGCGCGCTTTTATCCGCAGTTTCGGGCAGTCCCGGCTCTTTGCGGGAGGCGGACGGCGGCTCTTCGTTGAGCACGTAGTTCAGCACGGCAGTGCGTTTCGCCTCGGGCATGGATGCAAATGCGGGCATGCGTCCTCCGCCTTGCCGGGTGATTTGCTCGATCTCCGCGCGGGTCTTTCGCTTGCCCACGTCGAGCAGCGCTGGGAATCCTGCGGCGAGATTTCCTTTCCGGTCGAGGCCGTGGCACGCGCCGCAAAAAACCATGTAGTCCTGCTCGCCAGCGACGAGCGGGGAGCCGTCGGCGCGCCGGGTTTCCACCATCTGCATGAGCCACGGCATCTCGTTGACGTTCACGTAATAGGTGCCGTCCGGGTCCGCCGCGCCGCCGCCCCATTCCATCCCGCCGTCAAATCCCGGAAACATCACCGTCTCATTCAGACTCGGCGCGGGAAACGGGCCGAAATTGGGCGAGGCCCGGATGCGGTCGAGCGTGAGTTGATGCGTCTCCGGCGAAATATCCGAGGCATCCGCCTCCGTGTATTTCTGCCGCATGAGCGGCGCGGGCTTTGTGGGAAAAGGCTGGGTCGGCCATGCCTTTTCGCCTCGCAAATCGGAAGCAGGCACGGGCTTTTCCTCGATGGGCCAGAGCGGCTCGCCCGTGACGCGATTAAAAACGAATAGCAGTCCGTGCTTCGTCCCCTGTGCGACCGCGTCGATCTTCTGGCCGTGATGATTCACGGTCAGCAAAACGGGCGGGCACGGCAAATCCTTGTCGAGCAGATCGTGATGCACGATCTGGTAATGCCAGAGCCGCTCGCCCGTCGCGGCGTTCAGCGCGAGCACGCTGTTCGCGAAGAGATTCATCCCGTGCCGTTCGCCGCCGTAGAAATCGGGCTCGGCTGTTTTCGTCGCCACGTAAACGACCCCGCGCTTTTCATCGAGCGACTGCCCGCACCAAGGCATCACGCCCGTTGCGGTCTTATAAGCATCCTTCGGCCACGTCTCGTGACCCACTTCGCCGGGGCGCGGGATGAGGTGGAAAATCCACCGCTGTGCGCCCGTCCGGACATCGAGTGCGCGGACCGAGCCCGTCCCGCCCACGCCGCCTAAAATGAGCACGTCTTTATAGATCACACCCGGCGTGTTCAGGCCCGAACCGAGGGCGACCGATCCGTTTTCCCCGAAGCTCCGGATGACCTCGCCCGTCTTCGCGTCCAGCGCAAAAAGGAAGCCACCGACTCCGGTGAACAGCCGGCGTTCTCCGCCCGTATCATTCGCCCAATAAACCAGCCCGCGCTGCCGGGCCGGACCTTTCCCTGAACGCTCGGCGGCGGGGTCCCACTTCCAAAGCTCCTTGCCCGTGGCCGCGTCGAGCGCGATGACTTTCCTCGTCGGCGAAGGCGTGTAGAGCACACCGTCGATGATGAGATTGTTTGCCTGATACTCGCTTTTGTCCCCCGTGTCGTAAGTCCATGCGACTTCGAGTTGCCCCACATTTTCGCGGGTGATCTGATTGAGCGGCGAGTAAAGGCTGCGCTCATTCCCGCCAAGGTAGGCCGCCCAATCGACGTTCTTCGGTTCCTCTCCCGAGGCGATGCCGCCGCAAAAGCTCAGCGCGATCACTGCGTATTGAAGTTCAAAAATGCGCGTCGGTTTTTGTAGTCTCATAGCTCTTGGCAAGGCGGATGATGCCCTCGCCACCGTATCGGCGCAATCTTCCTCCGGCGGTTCGGCATTCCGTGGCTCAGCCCCCCGTCACCGCCGTCGCCTGCTCCGCCGTCAGAAAATCAATCGCCCAGCGGTTAAAATACAACTCCACCCGCCGAATCACCTCCTCAGCAGAAATAATCAGTCTGTCACTCTGTTTTATGTCACTCTGTTTTATTGAAGGTATATTCCAAAAGGTTCGGATTCCCGTCGCCGTCAGGGTCGGCAAATGGTCGCTGACGCAACCAGGGTGCTTTGGGTGTGTGTGTTATGGCGTCCTCATCGACTCGGCCATTTTGCACGGACGGTGCGCTCCCATTCGTCGGCCATCAATTGGTGGCCGGAGTAAGTCGGATGGACGCCATCCCAGATCCAGTGCTCCGGGGGCGCGATCTTGCACGCGGCATCGAACACCGGCTGAAAGCGCACGAGCGCTGCGCCGTATTTGGCAGCGAGCCGCGCGACTACATCCTGCCGCGCCTGCACGCCGGAACGCCACGTTTCATAGTTCTCCTTCCGCTTTCCGACCGGCAGCGTGAATGGCTCGCACAGGACAAGTCGCAGCTTGGGGTTGGCAGCCACAGCCTCGGTGAGCAAGGCATCATAGACTTGCTCATATTGATCCAGCGGCACGTCGTGCGAATGATCGTTGATGCCGACGAGAATGCTGAGGACGTCGGGTTTCAGCTCGATCGTGTCTTTGGTCCAGCGCTTCTGGAGAGCGAGCACCGTGTTGCCCGACACTCCGCGATTTATGAAGTCGAGGTTTAGCGCCGCAAATGCCGCCCCGTTTTTCGCGGCGATGATGAAGGCATAGCCGTGACCGAGGATGTGATTCGGATCGGGACTGCGCCCGCGATTGCCATCGGTGATCGAGTCGCCTTGGAAGAGAATGCGCGCGCCCGGTGCGAACACGGCGATGGGCCCTGCGGCATCGAGCGAGCCGAAGGATGCGGCGAAAAGGAAAATGGAAAAGAGGATCGTTCTCATGGTGCTTTATTGGGCCGCTACTTGGACAGTGGTCGCTGGCGAGATGCCAGCGGCATTTACCGCAGTCACTTGGTAATAGTAGTCGCTGCCACTGTTGAGACCTTTCACCTTCGCATTCTTGTCGGTGTTGCCTTTATCGAAGTAAGTCGTTTCCAAGAGCGCGGTCAAAAAGTCCGCCGGCCAGGAAAACGATTGGTCAGGCGATAAAAAAGAAATGGCATTGGGCATTTTGGGAAGTGATAGGGGGAAGAGTGGTGCGAATTCCGAAGCAAGTGAACCGAACAATGAAAGGCGATTCACGGGGCACTTCATTTCGTTTTTATCGCCGCCGAGTAGAACCATCGGTTCCCCGCTGGCTCCCCCCACAGACCCGGACGCGCAGTTTTCCCGCATCCGGTTCTTCCTGTGGAAGGTTCGCTACTTTTCGGGTTTTAATGCGAATGAGGGAATCGGAGTCAGGCAAAAAAAGAAGTGGAGAAAGTTTCGGCTTCATTGCGGGGCTCGGTTCACTTGTATCGACTGTCCCGTTCCACGGGCTTCGCGTTGCTTGGAATTAATCAAGGTCGTGCATCTCAATTAACAATTGAATACCAGCCCTCGCTCAGCGACAATTCCCCGCACTGACCGCAATCGTAAGCGAACCATGAATTCCAAACGCCAAATCAAAACCCGTGAGACTCTTCCTCCGCTACAGGGTCACGTCGGCGGCGAGGGAGAACCGCTATGCAAGACGCCCGAGACAATCATCAACCTCCCTTCGCTCCGGAATCTACGAAAGATGCCAGCGCCGAAACCATTGAACTGGCTGGAATTGCACGGCACGTGGGAGAACTTCTGCAAGGCCATGCACCGATCGATCGGGAGGGATCTCGGCAGCGGTATCATTACGTTCTCCGAGAACTGGGATGTAGTTGCGAAAAAAGCACGCGATTAAGGCATAGGATTGCATCCGCCGTCACCGTTGTCGGCGGCAGCGAGCATCTGCTAATCCGGCTTCCCGATGAGCCCGAGCGTTTCTTCAAAGCAACGTTTGACGATAACTTCGGATGCAAAACGGAGTTTTTCGAGAGCGACCCGGAGCTTACCGGGCGGCACTTCCATGCGAGCGGCAACGCCGACCCCTCCATCTATCTTTGGCGCTGGATCTACCTGAATTCCATCGGCCGGTATCAAACCCGCTACGAAGGTATCCTGCCCCCTGCGAAGCCGGGCCAACTTCCGCGCATCTGTGTCAGCCAGGCCGTATTACCCGCAGAGAATCCGACTGAAGACCAAGTGAAAGACGCCCTCGCCAAATACGGATTCGCCAGAATCTGCGCGGAAGCATTCCTTCACGAAGGTAGTGGAATCTTACTCACTGACCTTCACCCGCGAAACATCCGCATCGTCGATGGCGAACCAGTCCCTTTTGATGCGATCGCGCAATTTGCCTCGGAGCGCGTGCTCGAATGGTGGCGAGAGCGACGCGACCCGTAACCGGCTTTCAGGGGCGCGCAAAAGTGACGATTCGAGATTCTTGACGGCTTGAGGTTTGCTGGTAGCGTCGCGCCCCCAATCGTCTTTCTCTTCTTCACACAACCATGAGCGACAACACGGCAACAGCCAGCCCGCAAGGCAGCCCACAATCTTCTACAATCTCCGAAAGTGTCATCCGCATCGCGGGTAACTCCCAGGACGGCATCCAGGCCATCGGCGGCTTCCTCGCACGACTGGCGGGACGCAGCGAGCAGGAGGTCATGACATTCATGACCATCCCGTCCACCATCTCGGGCGGACCATCCATTTTCCAAGTGCGCATCGGCTCCGGCGAGGTTCTCAGCGCGGGCGATGAAGCGGATGTGCTCCTCTGCTTTTACGACCACAGCTACGCGAATCACATCAGCTCGCTGAAACGCGGCGGCATCGTGCTTTACGACTCGGACCATGTGAAACCGAACGAGGAACTGCTCGGGACTTATCGCCATGTGGGCGTCGCGATTTCGAGCCTCACGGTCGAGGCCATCGGCGGCACCGGCCGCGACAAGGGCAAGAATATCTACGCGCTCGGACTGATCGCCCGCATGTTCGATCTAAACGTGCCGAAGCTGACGAAGCTCATCGAGGAACGCTTCGGCGGAAAAGACCCGTCCATCGTGAAGAACGCGCTGGACTGTTTCAACGGCGGCTACGGCCACCAGATCCAGGGCCTCATCGAATCATTCCGGTTTGAACATGCCGAGCACACAGGCGCAGCGCAGGTCGTCATGAGCGGCAACGAAGCTCTCGCTTACGGCATCCTCGCGGCAGGCGTGCGCTTTGGCGCTGGGTACCCGATTACACCATGGAGCGAAATCATGGAACTGCTGCGGCGCGAACTTCCGAAATACGGCGGCTCTTTTATTCAGACCGAAGACGAAATCGCGGCCATCTCGATGGCGATTGGCGGCAGCTATGCAGGACGCGTGGCCGTCACTGGATCGAGCGGACCTGGCATTTCGCTCAAGACCGAAGCACTCGGATGGGCGGTCATGGCAGAGATGCCGGTCGTGGTCATCGACGTGCAACGCGGCGGCCCGAGCACGGGAATGCCGACCAATCAGGAGCAGAGCGATTTGAACATCGCGTGCTTCGGCGGACACGGCGACAGCCCGCGCGTCGTGCTCGCCCCGGCGAGCGTCGAGGATTGCTTCTATACCGCAATCGAGGCGGTGAACATCGCGCGTAAATTCAGCACGCCGGTCATCATTCTCAGCGACCAGGCGATTGCGACGCGGATCGAGGCATTCCCCTGCCCCGACTTGCAGACCATCTGCCAGGACATCTCGCCGGATTTCACTCCCGTCGCGGACCACAAGCCTTACGACCTCTCCGCTCCGGACGGCGTCACGCGCCATCTCGCGCCCGGCACGCGCATCGCGAGCGGAAAATATCCCGTCGCCACGGGACTGGAGCACGACGAACTCGGCCACCCCACCGGCTCCGGAAAACTGCACACGCAGATGAACGCCAAGCGCCGCAACAAGCTGCGCAAACTTGCAAGCGAACTCCCGGTTCCAAAGATTTATGGCGCGACCGAAGGCCACGTCCTGCTCGTCGGCTGGGGCTCCAGCAAAGGCCCGATCGAGGAAGCCGTGAAGCTCGGCCGCTCGCAAGGCGAGGCAGTGTCCGGTCTTCATATCAAGTATATCAACCCGCTCCCGAACGACCTCGAAAATCTCTTCAGCGGATTCACCCACGTCGTCGTCTGCGAAATCAACGACGAAGGTCTCTACGGCCACGGTCAGCTCGCTTCGCTGCTCCGCTCGCGCTACTGCGACCCTCGCATCAAGAGCGTCACCAAGACCGACGGTCTGCCGTGGAAAGTGAAAGAAATTCTCACGCGCGCACTGGCCATCACCAAGTAACTCCACACTTTTTTCCAATGAGCACTATCTCCATTCCGAACGAAATTCTCCCACGCACCGGCGTCGCCGCAACGCTGCCTGTGCCCGCACCGCTCGCCGACGCCGACCGCAAGCCGTTGACGAAAAAGGAAACTGCCGCCGACCACCCGACGTGGTGCCCCGGCTGCGGCGACTTCAGCGTTCTCGCGCTCTATTACAAGCTCATCGAGAAGCGGAAGATGCATCACGAAAACATCTGCACCGTCGCCGGCATCGGCTGCTCGTCGCGCTTCCCGTATTTCGTGCAGGCCCACGGCGCGCACTTCATCCACGGCCGTGCGCTCGCATTTGCCAGCGGGGTTTCGCTCTCGCGCCCGGACTTGCATGTGTTCGTCTTCGGCGGCGACGGAGATGCATTTTCCATCGGCGGAAACCACTTCACACACACCGCCCGCAAGAACATCAAGATGACCTACGTCGTCATGGACAACTTCGTCTATGGACTCACGAAGAAGCAGACGTCGCCGACATCGCCGATCGGCTTCAAATCGAAGACTGACATTGGAGGCAGCACCGATCGCCCGATCAACCCGATGAAGCAGGCCATCAGTGCCGGCGCGACCTTCGTCGGCCGCAGCACGGCGACCAACGTGAATCATCTCCTCAAGCTCATGGAAGCGGCGATGGATCACGACGGCTTCTCGTTCATCGAGTGTCTGAGCGAATGCGTCGAATTTTACCCCGGCGCATTCGACGCCGCCATTCCTCGCAAAGGCGGCACCTTCCCGGAGATTCCCGCGGAGCACGACGTCACCGACGAGTACGCCGCGTACAAACTCTGCGACGAGCCGTGGCCCGGCATGTTCGGCACCTTCTACAAAGCGAATCGTCCGACGAAAAACGCGAACGAAGCGAAGCTCATTTCCGACGCCAAAACGAAGCTCGCGGGCGTTCCCGACTGGCAGATTTTGCAGCGCAATTTCGACCGGATGAAGTGATGCAAGCCGGCGTGATTGCGCGCCGGTTTCATGCAGAGTAACGAACAGAAAGGTTCAGCCAGACGGGCTGACTCCCATGCGCGCGCGAATTGATCGCGACCGGGGTTGAACTCGCTGTCAAACGAGAGCATCGTTGAGGCGGCGAATAAATCGCTCAACATTATTTGAATGCCGCCAATCATGCCCGCGTCTCATTTTCCGAACTGCCTATGAAATACTCTGCTCTCATTCTTGCCTGCACCGTCTCGCTCCTCACTTCGCCCGCGAGGGCTGATGTGAATATCAGCTTCGACTTCTTCCACGACACGCTCTCGCCTTACGGCTCCTGGTCCCAAACGGATAGCTACGGCCTCGTCTGGCAACCCACCGGCGTGGACCGTGAATGGAGCCCTTACACCGATGGTTACTGGAGCTACACGGACGCCGGCTGGACATGGGTCAGCTACGAAGACTGGGGCGGCGTCACTTACCATTACGGTCGTTGGGTGGAACTCGACGAAGCCGGCTGGTGCTGGGTGCCCGGCTACGAGTGGGGACCCGCGTGGGTGTCGTGGCGCAAGAGCAACGACTACGTCGGCTGGGCTCCACTTCCGCCGGAAGCGCGCTGGGAAGTGGGTGTCGGCATCAGCACTTGGGCCGACACGCATTACAACATCGGACCGAGACACTACTCGTTCTGCCACTCGCGGGACTTTGGAGCGCCGGTGATTCGTGGCGTCATCCTCCCGCGCACCCGCAACGTGACGATCATCAATTACACGACGAACATCACGAACATCACCTACAATCGTGACAACGGTTACGTGTTCAACGGCGGGCTCGACTACGACTACATCGCCCCGCGTTGCTCCCATTCCCTGCCCGCGCTGAAGCTCGTGCAAAACACGACGAACATCTTCGTGAACGGAAATCGCGGCAACGTTTTCATCAACACACAGAAGGGCAACACGCTCTACGTCGCCGCGCCGCAACGCGCGGAAAGCAATTGGAACGTCCTCACGCGGCAACCCGTCATCGCGAAGACCTATAAGGCACCAGCCGTTTCCCGCGGATGGGCCGGAATGGACAAGGACGGCACTCGCGAGAAACTGCTCGTGAAAATGCGCAACGAAAACAACGGAGCCACACCGGAATCCCAGCCCGCCCGCGCCTTCCGCCCGGAAGCTATCGCCGTGGTGCCCAAGAAAATCGACCCGACCGCCGGACGCCCTGGATTGCTGAAGGCCAGCGCCCGCCGCGACGACGATGGCAAACAGGACGGACCAAGCACATTGAAAAAGCCGCTCGGTCGTCCAGCGCCGCCGGATCTCGACAAGAATGATATCGCCAAGGACGAGAAACGCCCTGAACCCGGCACGCTAAAAGCGCCCGCCGTCCGGCCCGAGATTTCGAAGCAGGACGACAAGCCTGCATTGCTGAAAAAACCGACCGTCCGTCCTGGCGCGCCCGACGACGATGCCATTCGCAATCCGGCGCAGCGTCCAGTCGTAGAGCGTCCTTCCGACGCAAAAGACGACGGCGGCCTGCGCAAGAAGATGGCCGAGAAATCGGAGGGTGAACCCAAGGAACCCGCCGCCCGTGAAATTGTGAAGCCGCGCGCGTCCGAGGACGAACGCCGTGCAACCATCGAGAAACAACAGCGCTCCAACGAAGTGGAGAAGCTGCAACGGAAGCAGGCCGAACTCGAGAACGACGCCGCCGAAAAAGCCCGCCGCTCCGCAGACGCTGAAAAAATGCAGCGCAAACAGGTCGAGGCGCAACGCGACTCCGCTGAATCCGCCCGCAAGTCCGCCGAAGCCGAAAAGACATTGCGCAAGCAAGCCGAATCACAGCGCGACGCCGCCGACAATGCGCGACGCCAGGCCGCCGCAGCAGACGCTCAACGCCGCTCCGCTGAATCCGAAAAGATGCAGCGCAAACAAGTCGAGTCCCAGCGCGACGCCGCTGAGAGCGCACGCCGTCAGGCTGCGGCAGCAGACGCTCAACGTCGCGCCGCCGACTCCGAGAAGATGCTGCGCAAACAAGCCGAGGCTCAACGCGACTCCGCTGAAAATGCACGCCGCCAGCAACAGGCCGCCAGCATGGAAAAACAACGCCGCTCCGCAGAGCAGGACAACGCCCGCCGCGCCAGCGAAGACAATGCCCGTCGCGCCGCAGCCGCTGATTCCCAGCGCAAGATGCAGGCAGAAATGTCCCGTCGCGCTTCGGATGAATCACGCCAGCGTCAAGCCGACGCTGCCCGCCAGCAAGCTGAAATGGCCCGTCGTCAGGCCTCGCCGGTGCAGCGCCCGCAACCGCAATCGTCTTCGAATCGCCAGCCCTCTTCGGAGGAGATCGAGCTGCTCAAGAAAAAGAAATCGCCCTAAGGCGAGTGATGCCCAGCGCAGACACCGCCGCTTCCCGCCTCTGCGTCACGTGCGGACTCTGCTGCAACGGCGTGATGTTTCAGATCGTAAGGCTCCAGCCCGGCGAGTCGCCAAAAGCGCTCACCGCGCTGGGCCTCAAGGTGAAGCGCGGAGCGTTTGTCCAGCCGTGCACAGCGCTGGAGGGGCTTCGGTGCTCGATTTATGCGGACCGTCCGACGCGATGCCGGTTGTTTGAGTGCAAGCAACTCAAGCGGGTCGAAGCGGGTGAAATCACCGAGGCGTCCGCGCTCGCAGCCATCCGCGAAGTTCAGCGCCGGGTCGCCGAATTGAACGGACTTCTGGAAAAAGCGGATGCTACCAATCTGCGAAAATCCATCTCCCACCGATGCGCCACGGCTCTCGCGGAGCCGCATCCGGAGGAGCTCCGGACCCGCCTCGCCCTCGCGATGCATGAGCTCGAAACGATGCTCGACGCTGACTTTCGCCCGAACCCCGAAGTGTAGCGCGGCAGGACGGATTTTGATTTCCATCGAAAATCCCCTTGTCGCTCGGACCGCGCCGAATACTGTCGCCCGCCCGCTCCCGCGGGACTCTACACTTTTCATTATGAGCACATTTACCTGGATTGAATCACCTGCCTGGCAACTCGACTTTTTCGGTCTTCCGCACCGCATCCCATGGCCCGAGGGCGCGCCAGTGCCGGACGGTCAGCACGCGCAGTTCGACATGGCTGCACTGCTCAATGGCGTGGAGTCGTGCGTGAATTCGGAGCCCGGCCTCATCGGCCCATGGCGTGGATTCCTCGCAGCGTCGCCGCATTTTGACGCGATGACCGAGGCGCTCGAAGACCACGAGTATTCCAAAGCGGGCGAGTTGCTTGCTGAAATTGAGAAGCATCATCCCGCGTCGCCGTATTCGCTGTTTCATCAAGCGTTCGTCGCGCGGCAGTGTGGCAATGACGAGGATGCCGTCAGGCTTTACGCCGAGGCCGCGCAGAAAGCGCCGGGCATTCCGTTTATCTGGGACAATCTCGGAACGATGCTCGCGGAAAACGGAAATCGCGAACAGGCGATCCAGGCATTTGCCAACGCTCTGCAAACCAATCCGCAGGATCAGGTCGCGCTCGAATCGATGGTGCAGCTCAAGGCTGCGGTTAAGCTTCTCCGTGACCCGAAGGACCCGAAAAGCGCAGTGGTCGTGCCGATGGAGCAATTCAAAACAATGGCCGAGCAACAGCTCACGCAGATCGAAGCGCATCCCGATCAAATGATCGCTTTCGGCGAGCAACTCTTGAAGGACGGTCTCGTGCCGGAAGTCGGAATTTCCGCTCTGGAAAAAGCGAACGCCGTGCAGCCGGACCAGCCGCGCGTGCTGGTCGCGCTCGGCGCCGGATATCGGATGCTCGGGAAATTTGAGGAAAGCAAAGCCGCCTTCGCTCGCTACTGCGAACTCCAACCGCAGGACCCGTGGGGGCCGTTTAACCTCGCACAAACGCTGAACGCAGCAGGCGACAAGGAAGGTGAACATGCCGCGCTGTCAAAGGCACTGGACGTCGATCCGAACATCCAGCAGGCGCTCGGCATTCACTTTGAGCTGAAAGGCGAGAATGACATCGAGAAAGAAAACCGCCTCGTCGCATTTGCAGACGAGCGCAGCGCCTGGATGCCTCTTCTCATCGCGAGCAGCATGGCCCGCGATCGCGGTGATGTCGCCACAGCCGTGAGCTACGTCGCCCGCGCACATGAGCGGAATCCGAAAGCCGAGGAAGTCCTCCTTCAATACGCCGCGATGCTCGGCGATGCAAAGGATGCAAGCGCGCTCGAAATTGTCATCCAGCCAGCGGTTTCCAGCGGACGCTACACCAAGCGTCTCGACTGGAACTACGCTCAATCACTTCGGCAGGTGGACAAGACCGCTCAAGCCATCGAAGCATTGCGCCGCGCGCAGATGGGCGATGCTCCGGCGGATTTCAAAGCAGCGGCCGAGAGCGCCATCGAGCACTGGACCGGCCTGCGTGCGCAAAGCGGCGGCCAGCTCGAAGTGCATTCCAGCGGGCAACTACTGCGACCGCTCGTCCTCGCGCTCGAAGACGGCGACGGCGGAATGCTCCTCAGCCCCCGCCAGGCGCTGCCTGCGCAGCACAAATTCCCATGGCGCGCACAGGGCAACGAAGCCCGCGTGAAGCTTCAGCAGGGCCAGACCGGCGTCGGCGGAACACCGTCTTCGCTCGGCACGTTCATCGTTCGCAATGTGACGCCTGCCGCAGAGGGCAACACCACGGTGGAATGCCGCGTGGAAGCCACTCCGGACGGTCGTCTGACATTTACCGCCGGTCAAAACGGACGGAAATTGCCGGTGGATTGGGAGGCGTAGTCGCAGTTTCTGCGACACTGCGCTTGCCGTTCGACCCGCTGCCGCCTATTTGCGCGCCATGAGCACGACGCGCCACATCGGAATCATCGCCAACAATTCAAAGCCTGGCGCACGTGAACTCGTGCTCGCGCTGATGGCGGAGTTTGCCCACCACCCGATCCAGCTCCACCTTGATCATCGCGCCAGCGGTCTCATCGGCGCTGACTCGTCGCTCACGGAGCCGGAGCTCGCGGATACATGCGAGATGCTGCTGGTCCTCGGCGGCGACGGCACGATTTTGCAAGTGCTCCATGCGCTGGGCGAACAACTCCGCCCGCTTTTCGGGATCAATCTTGGAACGCTCGGTTTTCTCACGACCATCGCTGCAACCGAGCATGCGCGCGCGGTAGCAGCAATCGTGGATCGCACATACACGCTCAGCGAGCGCACGTTGTTGAAAGTCGAGATTGTGCGCGACAACGCTGTCATCAGCACTCGCGTCGCCCTGAACGACGCCGTCGTAAGCCGCGGTGAGCTCTCCCGGCTCATTCGGCTCGATGTGCGCATCGGAGGCTCCGCAGTGAGCGAGTATAATGCCGACGGTCTCATCGTGGCTACGCCGACCGGCAGCACCGCTTACAGCCTCAGCGCAGGTGGACCAATCCTCGCGCCCGACAGCGGCGTTTTCGTAGTGAATCCGATCTGCCCGCACGTCCTCACGAACCGCGCTGTCATCGTAAGTGACAACAGCCCCATCCAAATTTCCCCGAGCGAAAGCCGGAGCAGCATCTTCCTCACACTCGACGGACAGACATCCCAAGCGGTGCTTAGCGAAGACGTCATCCGCATCACCAAAGCCGCGCAACGCCTGCCGCTCGCGATGTTACCGGGCATGTCGTTTTTTGAAGTACTCAGGCAAAAGCTCAAGTGGAGCGGGGCCGCAGTATAGGGGTGTCTTTCCACGGGAAAGTGGACTTCGTCATTTCCCAGCCTGTCAATTGGCCCGTCGGACCAACTCCCGCCTACTGCTTCTTTTTCTTCTTCTCGATCTTCGCGAGTTTCTTTTCCTTCGGGGTGAGCAAAGGGGCCTTCTTCTTCTCTTTTTTAGCGTCGTTCGATTTCATACCTGCGGGTTTAGTGCGCGTTTGGAAATTGGGCAACCCAATACGCGAGAACTACGCAACGATCCCCTGCCAGGCAGCGCCATAAGTTCCCGCCCACTCGCCGAGTTGCGCGGAGAGAAGTTTCACTGTCGCTCCACCGGGCCGCCATTCGACTTCATCGAGCACTTCCTGCAGCGGCAGAAAAAGAGCGCGACCCGCAGCAGCGATACCTCCACCGATGATCACCGCCTCCGGATCGAGAATGTTCACCAGCGAAGCCACCGCACAGCCGAGCGCGCGGATGCTCTTGCCCCAAACTTCCGCAGCAAAGACATCCCCGGCGACGACTGCCTGCACAAGCTCATGCGTTGTAGCGAACCTCCCGTCGCTTCGCGCCTTGATATTGTGGTTCCCGATCCAATCCTCCAGGCCGCCGGGCGTCCGACTGATGGTCGGCTGTCCGTACGGATTCAGGCACATGTGCCCGAGATGCCCCGCACGTCCGAGTCGCCCGCGCACCAGTCGTCCTTCCGACCAAATCGCGCCGCCCACGCCGGTACCCAGCGTGAGTAAAATCGCGTGCTGCAATCCCCTCGCGGCGCCCTGCCAGACTTCTCCGAGCAACGCTGCGTGCGCGTCGTTCATCACGGCCACATCCCGCTCCAGCCACTCGGACCAATCGAATCCCTCCAAGCCTCGCATTCGTCCCGGCATGAATGCAATCATGCGCCCCTCGTCATCCGCCAGTCCCGGAGCAGAAATCCCGATCGTCCCGGCAGGCCCCGCCAGTTTCTCCAGTTCATCGACCAGCGTGCGCACATTAACTGCAAAGGTCGGCGGCCCCATCGCCTCGCCATCTTCCGTCGGCAGCGTGCGCTGAAAAAGCAGCTCGCCCGTCTCCGAAAAAGCGGCCGCCTTAATCTGTGTGCCGCCGATATCGATGCCGAGGGCCACCATGACCTACACGCCTTCGCTCACCGTCCATCCCCCATCCACCGCGAGCACCTGGCCCGTGCAAAAACGCGACGCATCGCCAAGGAACCAAACCACGGCCGCGTCGAGGTCCTCCGGCGTTCCAACGCGCCCGCCGTCGAGCGGCTGTTTTGCGCGGATGAAATTCATGATCTCCGTATTTTCCACTGCGCGACGGGACATTGGAGTCTCAACCAAAGCGGGCGCCAAAACGTTCACCCGGATGTTGTGCTTCGCATAGTACGCCGCCGTGCTTTTGCTGAATCCAATGATGCCTGCCTTCGCTGCCGCATAAGCGTGCGATGCAAAATGACCCGGCGATGGCGACCATGCGAGCACGCTGCCCATGTTCAAAATCGCGCCGCCCTTTCCCTCGGTCATAAAGTGACGGACTGCCGCCCGATTCGAGTACATCAGGGTTGTGAGGTTCATATCGAGCGTCTTGCCCCAGCCCTCATCGGAGATTTCATGCAACGGCCCATCACCCAATTTCCGCCCGCTTCCGCCCGCTACGTGATAAAGGCCGTGCATCCCGCCAAAAGCAGCCACCGCCTCACCGATCGCCCGTTCCGCCGTGGTGGAGTCCGTGGCGTCGCCGGTAAATGCGAGCGCCTTTTCACCGAGCACGAGCTCCGCCGTAGTCGTCGTCTCGGGATCTTTCCCCACGACCACGACGCGCGCTCCTGCGGCGATGATCGCTTTCGATGCCGAAAGCCCGAGCCCTGTGGTTCCTCCGATGACGACGATGACTTTTCCTGATAGCGGTAATGGCATGACTGCAGGATCGCGTTTACCGGCGGAAGCTGCAATCAGGAAGTGCAGCCACTACTTCGACTTCTCGCGCTTGAAAGTCGCCGCGCGTCCCGTCAACTCCTTTGGGCGAGCCGCGCCTGGTTCCGTATTTTCCATCCGCATGACATCGCCTTTCAGCTCGATGATGGTCGTCACTTTTCCGCGCGCCCCCCAGTCGATATCCAGAGCGACCGGCGACTTGGTCCAGTCCACAGAGTAAGTCCCCGAACCCCCTTCATCGCCGACCTTCATTTGCACGGTTTTCGCTCCGAAGATCATCAAGACTTTGTCGCCCTCGCGGAAACTGACGCATGTGCCGCGAGCTTTGCCTCACCCCCAACACCGAAAACAGTAGAAGTGAAAAGAGCGATTAGAAATGCGGACCGGGTGACCTTCATCATCGGAGAATCATGACACCGTATCAGTCCCTATGCAAGCGAACCATGTATCGAAAGCGCAGGGCGGAAGAATTTCTTCGTTCCGGAAGCATTTCATTATGAGCTACTTCCGTAATACCTTGTGAGATTGTGAAAAATTTCACTTGCGGGAAATGAAATCCCATGCGAATCTACAAGCGTTCTGGGGGGAACAGCGGCCTTCTGGTGACTTTCGTCACCGGGGGGCCGCACTTTTTTTGCCCAATGATTCGCACCAGTAATCTCTCCTCGCACGGAGCATTGCCCCAAATCCGATTCCTGCTTTGCTCGCCGTCATGATGCGCTTTCTTCTCACCCTGTTTATTTCCGTCTCCACCCTGCTCGCCGATGCCGGCAAGTGGGAACCCGAGATCTCCGCTTTCGAAAAGGCCGGGCTCCGCAAAGGCGGCATCGTCTTTACCGGAAGCTCAACCATCCGGCTTTGGAAATCACTGGAGAAAGACTTCGCTGATTTGCCCGTGCTCAATCGCGGTTTTGGCGGATCCAGGCTGCAGGATTCGGTGGATTTCGCGGAGCGCATTGTAGTGCCGCAGGAGCCGCACATGGTCGTGCTGTTCGCCGGAACGAACGACATCGCCGCAGGAAAACCGCCCGGCGATGTCGCCCGCAGTTTTGAAGCCTGGGTGTCGAAGATGAAGGAGAAACTGCCAAAAACGGAACTCTGCTTTTTGGAAATCACGACCAGTCCTTCGCGTTGGGAGCAGCGGGAGAAAGTCGTCGCTGCCAATCAGCTCATCAAGCCGATATGCGAAAAGACGGGCGTGAAATTCATCGCGATTCGCGAGAAGTTTTTCGGAGCGGACGGAACGCCCCGCTCCGAACTTTTCGCGGCGGATCGTCTGCACCTCAACGCTGACGGATACAAGATTCTCGCCGACGCCGTTCGCCCGTTTCTCACCAAGCGGTGAAGGCGGTTTTCTTCGACGCGGCGGGGACGTTGTTTCATCTGCCGCGCGGCGTGGGCTGGCACTACGCCCGCGCGGCGGAAAAACACGGCGGCTATCTCAGCGCCGAAGTCATGGACCGACGATTCCGGACCCTGTGGGGCACCGCGCCGCCTTCGCCAGAGACCGACGGCCCGCGACCGGATGATGACCGTGGATGGTGGCGTTCGCTCGTTAATCGCGTGTTCTCGGACGCTCCGCAGACATTCGATCTGGATGCCTGCTTTCCCGACCTGTGGAATGAATTCACTCGCCCCGGTGTTTGGGAACTCTATCCCGAGACGCTCGAAGTTTTACAGACATTGAAGTCGAAAGCACGGCTCGGGATCGTATCAAATTTCGACGGCCGGCTCCACAGCGTTCTGTCGAATCTTGGACTGACGGATTTCTTCGAGCACGTCGTTATTTCGAGCGAGGTCGGCGCAGATAAACCGTCGCCGAGAATCTTTAGCAATGCTCTCAAACGCTTCGACCTTGAAGCAAACGATGTCGTCTTTGCTGGCGACGATCCTGAAGCGGACTGGCTCGGTGCCGAGCGCGCGGGAATGAATGTGTTCCGCCTAAAACGTCCGGAAAACGACCTGCGCGGGCTACTTCCATGACGAACTGACACCCGCTACCGCATGGTCGGCGACGGCTAGCTTCCGAGTTCTACATCCACCACGGCGATCGTGCAGTTGTCCCGGCCGCCTGCTTCCATCGCGGCCTTAAACAACTCCATCGCGACTGAGGATGCGCTCAACAGCGGCACTGCGATCCGCTCAATTTCCTTGTGGGAAACCATGTCGGACAGACCGTCCGAGCATAGTAGAAAGCGCCCGGTTTTCGTGATCGGGAGAGGATAAAAATGAGGCTCAATCTTCACGACATCGCGCGAACCGCCGACCGATTGGGTGAGCGCGTGCATTGTCGCAGGGCGGATTCCTTCCGAGGCCCGCATGAGCCCTTCCGCAACAAGCAGCGCCTCCACGGAATCGTCGCGTGTAACCTGCTTATATTTTCCGCCTTCCTGTCGATATAGCCGGGCGTCTCCCACGTTGAAAGCAAACAGGCCGCCCTCGCCCGAAAACATTCCCACCACCGCCGCGCCAGTCCCTGTCAAATCAGGATTTTCCACCCCTGATTGATGGAGACGATTATTGGTGTCCTGAAGAAGTTTCGCGATTCCAGCCGTTGAAATATGATCGGACTCGCACTTGGCGAGCGATTCCACAACTTCACGGCTGGCGTATGCGCCGGCTTTGTGTCCGCCGATACCATCGGCAACAGCCACAATCCAGCGGCGGGTAAAGCAGGAGGCGTCCAGGGGCGAAGATGTGCTGGCACCGCTGAAGGTCCCGCCAAACAGACAGGCATCTTCGTTCATCTTCCGGACTTTGCCGGTGTGGCAAATCCAGGCACCGGTCGCAATGTAGGGCATCGTTTTAATGGTAGCGGATTCTGAAAACTGATTCATGGATTGCCGGGTGTCGATTCCCAATTAAGACGTGGTTTTTGCGCCGCGGTTTCAACGGGACCTTGATTGATGAGTTCGGCATACTCGGCCGAAAGAAAACAGGACTTCACTATCCCGTCGAATGCAAAACCGCGCGGAGTTGCCTCCGCGCGGCTTTGATGAATTTCGAGAAACTCGGTTGAGTCTCGTTACTTGATGGTGACTTTCGCGCCAGCAGCTTCGAGCTTCTTCTTGATCTCTTCGGCTTCGGCCTTGGTCGCACCTTCTTTGACTGTCTTCGGGGCGCCTTCGACGAGGGCCTTGGCTTCGGCGAGGCCGAGTCCAGGGACCGCTGCGCGGACTTCCTTGATGACGTTGATCTTGCTTGCGCCGGCTTCCGTGAGGATGACGTCGAATGCGGTCTGCTCTTCAGCGGCCGCTGCAGGAGCTGCACCACCGCCGCCTGCTGGGGCTGCTGCCACAGGTGCTGCGGCGCTGACGCCCCACTTGGTTTCGAGTTGTTTCACGAGGTCAGCGACTTCCAAGACGGTGAGTCCGCTGAGGCTTTCAACGAGTGAGTTGATATCTGCCATAATGTTATGTTTTTTTGTCGGTGTCGTCGCCACCCGAGGCTTCGGGCGAATTAAGGTCGGCTGCCACCGTCCCGACGAGGAACCATATTTGGTTTGTTTTTGTTTTGGTTGCGCAGCGTTCCCCTATCGGGGTGCCGCGTTCCGCTGAATGGCAGCAGCGAAAATTGGTTTTAGGCGGCGGCCTCCGTGGCGGCTGGCGCCTCGGCGACTGCTCCACCCTGATCGGCCTTGGCCTGAAGGACGCGTGCAAGCTGGCTGGCTGGCTCGTTGAGCAGGCGGACCAGCGTGCTCGCTGGTGCCTGGAGCACTCCGAGGAGTGTGGCGAGCAAGACATCCCGGCTTGGGAGATCTGCGATGCTTTGAATTTGTTCCTTGGTCACCGAGAGGCGATCCACGACGCCGCCTTTGAGGGCGAGCTTCTTGGTCTCTGCGGCGAACGTTTTGAGAACCTTGGCTGCGGCTGCGACGTCCTTATCACCGATGACGACAGCCGTCTGGCCGGTAAGCTCGCCGAATTCCGGCAGGCCCGCTTCTTTCACCGCGAGGCGGAGGAAGCTGTTCTTTACCACGATGCAGCGTGCACCAGCGTTGTGAAGACGCGTGCGAAGATCGCTGAACTGGATGACGTTGAGGCCGGCGTAGTCGGCTACGAAGATGAATGGTGAGTCGTTGAGCTTCTTGTTGAGGTCACCGACGATGGTTGCTTTTGCAGGATGCATGATGTTGCGTTTCCTTTCTTAAATTAAGCGAGTTTGAGGAATTGCGAAACGTCCACTGTGACGCCGGGCGTCATGGTCGCTGCAATAGTGATGTTGTCCACGAAGCGGCCCTTTGCTGTGGCCGGACGGGCTTTGACGACGGCTTCGATCACGGTCTTGCCGTTCTCGATGAGCTGCTCGGCAGTGAAGCTGAACTTGCCCACTGGGACTGCGATATTCGCGTTTTTATCGAGCTTGAACTCAACGCGACCGGCTTTGACTTCGCGGACTGCTTTCGCGGTGTCGTCGGTCACGGTGCCGGTCTTTGGGTTGGGCATCAAACCGCGAGGCCCGAGCACTTTACCGAGCTTTCGAACTTCGGCCATTGCACCGGGAGTCGCTACTGCGATGTCGAAATCTTGAAATCCACCGACGCATTTCTCGATCATGTCCTTGAAGCCAACGAACTCAGCGCCAGCAGCGCGAGCGGCTTCTGCTGCTGCGCCTTCAGCGAAGACGAGCACGCGGACTTGTTTACCGGAGCCATGCGGGAGCGGTGTCGTGCCGCGGACCATCTGGTCGG